>NZ_JACSMT010000005.1:0-110731 GCF_018618815.1 Exiguobacterium sp. s128
TGTGTATTTTTTCATCAAGCAAAAATTTAGATGTGGCCATAGAAAAAGCTCCCTTCAAAAGTAGACAGTTTTGTTATTTCAACTGTCTACTTTTGTGGGAGCATATCATCATGCGGAAGGCAGGATCTTTTTGGTATGCTGAACAAAAGAAAAGAGGTGGGATTTTTGCGCGTTAAAAAACGTTGGTATCTTTCAATCGGAATCCTTGCTCTCAGTAGCTGGTTTCTTTATCGTGAAAACAATCAGATCGAAACGACGGCCGTGACCGTCCAGTCCGATCGATTACCTGCTGAGTTTAATCACTATAAAATTTTACAAATTGCCGACCTGCATGGAAAATCCTTTGGCCGCAAACAAAAGTATCTTCTCAAAAAAGTCGATACACTTCAACCGGACGTCATTTTGATGACCGGCGACTTGATTGACTCTCGCCGTAATGGTGAAGCAGAGGCCCTTTTATTGATGAAAAAATTAACGGCCGACTATCCTGTCTATTTCGTAACCGGTAATCATGAAGTCCGGCGTAACTTGACGATTTTGCCGAAACTCGAGCAGCTTGGTGTCACAGTTCTTCGAAATACGTCTGTCCCACTTGAAAAAGGCAGTCAGTTCATCGAGTTACTTGGGATTGATGATCCGACGACGACTCGATGGAGTGACGGGTTACAAGAACCGGACGGCATCCGCCAAAGTCTCGATCAGGCCCAATCAACGGTCGATACAGATGCCTTTCAACTCCTGATGGCCCATCGCCCGGAATACTTGCCGCTGTATGTGGAACGAAACATGGATCTCGTGTTATCGGGTCATGCCCATGGCGGACAAATCCGTCTGCCGTTCACAGATGGGATGTACGCGCCAGGTCAAGGCTTTTTCCCTGAGCTGACGGCCGGTGAACATACGATGGAGCAGACCAAACTGATCATCAGCCGGGGTCTCGGTAACAGCCTGTTCCCGTTTCGGATTTTCAATCGCCCCGAATTAATTGTCGTGACGCTACGCACATAATCGATAAAACAAAAGTGCCAACCCTTTAACAGAGTTGGCACTTTTATTTTAAGCGAGCGCTTCATGCAATTCAGGTTCCGCATTGGCCCACATCTCGGGTTTATGTGTTTGTAAGAATTCACGTAACAATCGTTTAGACGTATCGTCCATATGACTGACGACAATCCGTCCTTTTAACGATTTGTCCATCTTGTTGACGTGATCGGCTAAAATCTTAAAGCCGCGTCGTGCTTCAACGTCGACTAGCAAGTCACACGCCGCGACGCCACCGTAATAAAATCCTTCTGGCTTTCGTCCCACCGTCACCCAGACAATCCAGTACGGTTTCCCGTTTGGTGTGTCTGCTTGATCCGTCGTGAACTTGATCCGCTTTTCGATGGCGGCTTTCGCATGCATCGCCCCCATATCGATATAGGCTTCGCCATCTTCCGGTGAGATGATGACCGGCGACATGCTGTTCAGACTGAGTGTCCCGACACCAAATCCACCATGACCATCTGTTGAGTTATCTGAAATGATATTAAAATTAATTTTCTTTTCCATCGTTTACTCGTCCCCTTTTACCACTGTTGCCTCTATCATACCGCATCCAACAGTCGACGCAAGTCTTCCTTAGCGTCTTAATGGCTCGAGCTGTTCCCGTGTGACCCGACGGATCGTCGGCAAGCGAAGGCACTCAAGGGACGTCAGCTCCTCATGAGCCGGTGGATTGAACTCTTCTAACTGTCGTAACGCTTGGTCATACAACGTTTGGGCAGCACGACCAAATAAGACAATCCGCTCAAGCGATGAGCATCTCGAGCGAATCGCCCGTAATTGATTGGCAAGCTCGCGGATCCGTTCTGAAATTTCTTCTTCGATGTCAGGTGTTGGTTTCCGATTTTGAAAAATCGGCTTGAAACGGTCTTCATCCCGCAATAACGTCAACATCCCGTACCGTTTTGCTTCTTCATTTCCGACAAGCAATGCCAGTTCTTTGTCCGTGACGAGACGTCCAAACGGAATATTTTGATCAAACAGTACTTCCGCCACTTCAAGACCTTTTGCACCCGACAACGGATATGTTTGATCTTCTGGTAAAGCGCGGTCAAAAATCAATAGGGTATGGATTTTCTTACGGATTACCGGTTCCATCTCCATGCGTTCACCTCATTTTTATGTTTTCTTAATTAAGTAGTTCTCGCTTGATGCAGTCTATTCCTGTACTATACCCGTCTTTAGACATTTAAATGTCACTGTTTGACGGAACCCAGGTGACGTACGGTATACTGATGGCGTGTTGAACTTATGCTAGAAGGAGGGAAATCAGATGCCTTACGTTACAGTCAAGATGTTAGCAGGACGCACCGTCGAACAAAAACGGGCGTTGATCGAAAAAGTCACAGCGGCCGTTTCCGAGTCCGTGGATGCTCCAAAAGAAAATGTCACCGTCTTCATCGAAGAGATGGAAAAAACCGATTACGGTCAAGCCGGCGTGATGTTTGCCGATAAATAAGTACAATTCGGGAGGAACGATCTTCACTTGTCGTTCCTCTTCTCTATACAGTCCACTCACGAAAGGATGAATCTAAATGGCAACAGTAAGTTTACTCGGTGCGACGGGACGAACAGGTCGACCATTGCTCGATTTATTGTTACAAGAAGGACATGAGGTTCAGGCACTTGTCCGGTCTGAGCACCATGCCTTACCTGAACATCCTCATCTGACAATCATTCACGGTGATGCGACGAATGCCGATGATCTAGAACGCGTTGTTCACGGAACGTCAGTGGTCTTCAGCTGTCTAGGCACGGACCAAAAACAAATCTTATCGGTCGCGGTTCCACATCTCATCATTAAAATGAAAGAACAGCACATCGATCGGATTGTTTTCGTTTCGACGGCCGGAATTCTTGATGCTTCGGAAGAACCCGGGAAATATCGTTTTCAATCAAACGAATCCCGTCGTCGTTCAACCATCGCGGCAGAAGATCACCTAAAAGCGTACCTGACCTTAAAGGATGCGGATGTTGATTACACCGTCATTTGTCCGACTCAATTGGTCGACGAAGCTGCGATTGACGATGTCTTGATCGAATCCAACCGTTTTACCCATGACACAGGTCCAATCCCGCGCATCAACGTCGCCCGCTTCGCCTATGCGGCGTATGATGAAAAGCTATTTTCCCGTGAACGGGTCGGGATTGCTTCGCGCGGTTAAATGCCACCATCTCGAATACGAAAAAGAAGGACCCGATTTAAAAAATCGAGTCCTTCTTTTTCTAGGAGTGACTGATCGGTCACTGCTGTTTTTGATTAGATTAAGACGCTGACGACGATCGCCGTCAAGACACTAACAAGTGTTGCGCCGTAAAGTAACTTCAGACCAAAACTCGCTGCGACACTGCCTTGACGATCGTCCAGCCCTTTGACAGCACCCGCGATGATCCCGATAGACGAGAAGTTGGCGAATGAAATCAAGAAGACGGATACGATTCCAAGTGTACGAGCTGAGAATTCTTTTGCGTACTCAGGCAAGCTGAGCATCGCGACGAATTCGTTTGTGATCAATTTTGTTGCCATGACACTACCGGCACTGACCGCTTCCGCCCATGGAATCCCCATGATGAAGGCGACTGGTGCAAAGATGTAACCAAGAATATCCTGGAACGAGATGCCGAGTACCATCAAGAAGATATCGTTGACCATGCCGATCAAGGCGTTGTATCCGATCAACATCGCCCCGACGATGATCGCAACTTTGAATCCATCCATGATGTATTCGCCAAGCATTTCGAAGAACGTTTGTTTTTCTTCAACGATTTCCAAAATGTCCTCTTTTGGATCGACCGTGTATGGGTTGATGATCGAGACGATCATGAATCCACCAAACAAGTTCAAGACGATTGCTGTGACGACATATTTCGGTTCGACCATCGTCATGTAGGCCCCGACGATTGACATCGAAACCGTCGACATCGCCGACGCACATAATGTGTAGAGACGATTTGGCGGTAATTTCCCGATTTGTTTTTTGACGGTGATGAATACTTCCGACTGACCGATCGCAGCTGAAGCGACGGCATTGTAAGACTCAAGTTGTCCCATACCATTGATCTTCGATAATCCAAATCCGATTCCACGCATCAAAAGCGGAAGGATTTTCGTGAACTGTAAAATTCCGATCAAAGCTGAGATGAAGACGATTGGTAACAGGACGTTAATGAAGAATGGCTGTGCCCCTTCATTTGCCAATCCACCAAATACAAAGTTGATTCCGATTGCTGCATATCCCAATAGTTTATCAAAGACTTTTGCAACTCCACGGATGACGATATAACCAAACGATGTGTTGAGTAAAATGAATCCGAGGACTAACTGAAGCACTAGCATGACCGCAAGCGGTTTCAATTTGATGCCTTTACGGTTGCTACTGACAAGGAATGCCAAACCAAACACGATGACAAGTCCCAGTATTGCGATTAAATATTTCACGAACTATCCCTCAATCCATAGTTTATTTTATTAGTTGTACATAAGTACGAGGTCTGACGTTCAATCTCTTCCCCAAGTACTAGAATAATCAACATTCGGAAGAACTGCAAGGGGTAAAGTTCATTTAGTAACCGCTTTCGTTATTTTCATAAACTTTCAATACAATGTTTTCCATCCGTTCCCGAACATTGGCCTGACTGATGTTCGCCTTCCCATATGCTTTCCAACCGGGATAAACATCGAGGTGTTCCGGTCCAATGTCAAAAACAGCTGTCAAATCCCATTTTCGATCATACGAAAATCCACTTAACTTGATATATTCAGCTAAAAATTGATCGGCAATTTCAATCGATTCAAGTAAAGCTAAATTTAATCGACAATGCGCGACGTCCGCTTCAATCGGTCCGACACAGGCATTGATCCAGTCCACTACGTTATACTGTTCGACCGAATCGTATAACACATTAACCGGATGAAAGTCGCGGTGGATGAACCGGATTTGCTGACTCTCTGCCGGTTGTTCCGATACGGCTCGTTGCCATACGTCTTTTCGAACTGCCCAAGAAGGGACCGTTCGCTCGGTCGTATACGGTGCATACCGGTAGTGTGTCTTCGGAATCGGTAATTGATGAACCGCAATCAACGTCTTGGCTAGTCCTCTGAGATACTCTGCATCTAACGGTTCAAGTCGTACTGTACCCGGCAGATAGGTCATTTGAATCCATGGTGGGAGACCATCCTCCCACGTCAGTTGATAATTCTCGACATCCGGGCCAAGCGCTCCTGTTGCCTGTAACGCAAAAACCTCGTGCGCGACGAGGTCTGGTTCCTGCTTGAGCCATCTAGTATTCGTATGAATCCGAAAGACACTTCCCCCTGCCCGAAACACCGACGAGGACGTTGATCCCTTTAAGGGTGCTACCGTTTCCGTTTCTAACCCGACCCGTTTTAAGATCCGTTCGATGACGTCCTTCACGACGGATCTTCTCCGAGCAACAGCTGATCGATTTGCATCTTTTCATTCGCGAATTCGCGCAAATCATGCAATATTTCTTGCGGGTAAAATAACTTTTCATCCGTTTGACGTGAATTGGCAATCGCTTGAACGAGTGGCGAGACTTGTGAAATTTCTTTCATTTGTCCATTTTTCATCTGGAGCATGATCGGTTGTTTGCTGATTTCACCATTCTCCCCATACAAGTCATACGGCAGGCGGCTGAGCTTGTCTTCGAGCAGGTAATAGGTGGGATCGAGTCCAATCTTTTCAAATAATGAACACAGTTTTTCATGAACACGCGTCCGTTTTTCTGCCGGATAATCGACATATTTAAACAGTTTCCGGTCGACGAAGCGACGGGCCAGGTCACTCAGTACCACGTCCTTCTCTTCCGCCCACTGCTGGAAATAGAAGTAAACAATCGTCTCATCGAGCGCCAAATAGTTTTTTAAGGACATCTGTTGTGTAAAGAGTGGACTTAAATGAATCGGATCAATCATGAAAGGATACTCACTCATATACAGTTCTTTCGCCCGCTCAAGGATCGCTTTCAGTAAATAATCACTCGATCGCGTGACGGGATGGAGATAGACTTGCCAGTACATCTGATACCGCCGCATGATGTAGTCTTCAATCGAATGCATCCCCGACTGTTTGACGACCATCTGATTCGGTGCCGGTCTTAGAACACGAAGCATCCGCTCGAGATCAAACTTTCCGTAACTGACGCCGGCGAAGTGCGCGTCCCGCAACAGATAATCCATCCGGTCAACATCGAGTTGGGAACTGATCATCGTCACGAGTAATTGATTGGGATGGGTTTTGTTGATGATCGAAGCGACTTCTTCCGCAAATCCTTCCCCGACTTGATCAAGGACCTGTTTGATTTCCGTATCCCCAAGGATAATCCGTTCCGTCCATTCTTCATGGTCAACACCAAAGACATTTTCAAATGCATGCGAAAACGGACCATGTCCGACATCGTGAAGAAGTGCCGCGACGAGCGTCAGTTCACGATACTGATCATCCCAGTCCGCCCGCCCGTTAAAGACATCAATCAGCTGACGGGTAATCTCATACACCCCTAACGAATGATGGAAACGTGTATGCTCGGCTCCATGGAACGTTAAAAATGATGTTCCCAGTTGTTTGATCCGGCGCAACCGTTGAAATTCCTTTGTTCCGATCAACTGCCAGATCAATTGATCGCTGACATAGATATAGCGATGAACGGGATCCTTGAATACTTTTGTTTCTTTTAGTTGTCCCAGTGACTGATACATGTTTTCTCTCCTTTGGTCATTCGTTCTCTCTCGTTTATATTTCGGTTTTAAATGGTCTGTTCCTGTCCCTTCACTTGCTTCTTACAGAAAGTTTACATCGCCTTATGCTATAATGATGTCGCAAATCTAGAAAAAAAGGAACGAGTCTATGGGAATCGAACTCTTAAAACAAGAACATTATCGTATTTTTGATCAAACGTCACTCGGAAGCGCCTTTCATGCGACACAATCGTTTGCGATGGACGATACATTATGCGCCTCCGTCGCAACAGAAGGTGCGGCGATCCGCTCTTGGGTTCACCATGAAACGGTTGTCCTCGGGATTCAAGACGCGCGTCTCCCTCACCTCAATGACGGAATCGACGTCTTATACGCCCATGGCTTCCAACCGGTCATCCGTAACTCCGGTGGTCTTGCCGTCGTGCTTGATGCCGGTGTCCTGAACATCTCACTTGTTCTTCCGGAACGTGGTGGAATTGACATCGACAGTGGCTACGAAGCGATGCTTGCACTTGTCCGCCATATGTTTATAGAAGAGACGGATGCAATCGTTGCCGGAGAAGTGGTGGGTTCCTATTGTCCCGGATCGTATGACTTATCGATTGCCGGGAAAAAATTTGCCGGGATTTCACAACGACGTGTCCGCGGAGGTGTCGCCGTGCAAATTTATCTCTGTGTCAATGGAAGTGGCAGCGAACGCGCACGACTCGTCCGTGATTTTTATGCCGCCGCCTTACAAGGAGAAGCAACAAAATTCGTGTATCCGACCGTTGTGCCGGAGACGATGGCGTCCCTTGAAGAATTACTGCAGCGCCCGTTAACAGTCGAAGCCTGCTTGTTACGTGTCTATCGGTCCTTAATGGCACTTGATGCGACATTAACACCGTCCGTCTTAAGCGAAGTCGAGAATGAACGCTTCGGTGTAAACCTGGGTCGGATGTTAGATCGAAATGAAAAAGTCCTAGGTTGATAAAGGAGAGAACGAACATGGTACGTTTTATTACAGATAGCGGTGCGGACGCACCAAAGGAATTACTCGACGCCGCTGGCTTCACTGTCATGCCGTTTGGCGTGTTGATCGGAGAAGATACGTATTTTGACGGCGAATCGATTTCGCCGCTCGAACTCTACGCTAAAATGCGGGAAGGTGCGGCCCCGAAGACGTTTCAGGTCGAAGTATCGCGGATGGTCGAGGTGTTTACGGCGCACTTCAAACACGGGGAACCGTTTATCTACCTTGCTTTTTCAAGTGAGTTGTCCGGTACGTATCAAACGGCGACGATGCTTGCGGAAGAGCTTGCCGAAACGTATCCGGATGTTCCGTATGCAATCATCGATACGAAAACGGCTTCGACCGGTCAAGGTCTGTTCGTGTTAGACGTCGCTGTATTTGCAGAGACCCACACGTTCGAAGAAACAAAAACGTATGCCGAACAAAAGATCAATACCGTCCGTCATCTCTTTACCGTCGAATCGCTTGAATACTTGATGCGTGGCGGACGTGTCTCGCGAGCGAGTGCCTTCATCGGTGGTTTGTTATCAATCCTTCCGCTGTTGACAGTCGAGGACGGTAAGCTGATTCCAAAAGAAAAAATCCGTGGTCAGAAAAAAGTCATGAATCGTATCGTCGAGTGGATGGAAGAAGCACGCCCGTCAATCGACGGACACCGGATCATCATCGGTCACGGCGACTCGATCGAACGGGCAGAACAGTTGAAACATTTAATCGAAGAACACTTTTCCCCAAGTGAAGTCCTGATCACGATTGCCGGAGCAGCCATCGGTTCACATACCGGACCGGGATTACTCGTCATCGGGTATGACTTATAAAAAACGAACGTTCCCTTGTCACATGACGAAGGGAACGTTCGTTTTTTATCGTCAAAGGACATTTGGTCCCAGGCGTTTTTAATTCAGCTCTTATTTTGTTAAAGGCGTTTCATTTGTCTTGATACAAATCATGAAATAAGCGACGCGGCAAAAATCTGCCAAGCCAATAAAGACTTTGCGGCTAAGCTCAGCACAAGATATGTTTTCTCACCGAACGCATAATCGGTCCATCGACCGATCTCACGATATTGAAGCCACTGGTTCAGACCAAAACAAAAGAACAAGACGCCTTGAACACCAAGGATGACAAAGATATACTGTGGCGCATCCGAGTAAAGCGGGATGTTGATGCCCATCGCAATCCATGGTGTGATCCCGACAAGCGAACCAAACCAGAACGGCAGCATGGTTGTGGTCTTTCTTCCAGGAGGATTCATTCGTTCTTGCAAATATCCAAAAAGAATCATAGCTACATTCGCACCGGCGATGATGATCAACGCATTAATTGTGACAATCCCCCAATACAAAGCAATGATAACAACCATCACAGTGGCACTAAACGAATATTCGACCCAACGGAATCGATTCATTCCATGCATGAGGTCACGTTCATACATGTTTCGCCCAAAAGTCGCTGTTATTAAATGATCAAGTCCGGCTAGAGTTAGAAAGAGAGCTACTACCCAACCAATTCGTACATCAAAAAGCGACTCAGATACCAGTGCTCCCGCTCCGGGCGGTCCGTCGATGTAAGAACTGATGACAGGTATTGCGAAGTCTGTCGTTAGAAAAAGGATCGACGCAGCTTGTCCCAGATGGAGGATTGCAAGCCCAATATTCCAAAGACGAAGGTTTTTCAAACGTTGAGGTGTCACTCCCGACGCAATCGAACGTGTAGTTTCAGCCATAGTGTTCCTCCTTAAGATCCTCTTCTTACCCTTAACGCATTTGATGTACTTTTGATTTACCCCTAGACAGGTGTCATAAACATGTCAATATGTGTGCAATCACTTGAATGAAATCCTATCAAAACCCGAAGGATTGGCGTCATTCTTAGACAGAAGATGCCAATCCTTCGGGTTTTTACGTGGTTGCGTCCATTTTCTAAGAGAACCGTTTCGGTGATACCATTCAAACGTCAGTGCATCCGTCCATCAAGCGTCTGCTTTTGTCGTACTTTAAAGATTGAGTTGAACCCGCCCTGTGATGTATAGCCTTTATACAGCCCAAAGCCCGCGCCAATCGCCACGAGAATGAGTGGCGAAATCGGGACGACGAGATGCACTGCGACAAGCAGGAGCAGTATCATCAAGACAACGTTCGGTTTCATTCAGACTTCGTTCCCGACGCGACCGGTTCCCCTTGATTCAAGTTGACCGTCAACGGTTTCGCCGTTCCTTTGCCCGAGAAATTCTCAATCAAGTCTTTGACATCGATTCCGGATGATGCTTTAAGCGTCTCCTGCAGAGAAGCCATCAAGTCGGTTGCGTAGCCGGTCACCCGGTTCGCTCCACCGCCTTCGCCGCTTCCCGTATCGACGACCGTGATCTTGTCGATATTGCCAAGTGGTGCTGCGACTTGTTTCGCATATTCCGGCATCATCCGGATGACCATGTCGAGAATCGCTGCTTGTCCAAACTGTTCGAAGGCTTGGGCGATTTTTTCTTTTGCTTCGGCTTCCGCGAGACCCTTCAGGCGGATGATATCCGCTTCTGTCTCCCCTTGTGCCCGCTCGGCTTCCGCTTTGGCGAGACCATCGAGACGAATCCGTTCGGCGTCGGCTTTCGCAGATGCCTCGATCCGGTATTTCGTCGCGTCCGCTTCCGCATACTGTTTTGCCCGGTCGGCTTGAGCCGCCTGTTCAATCGAGTAGCGATCGGCGTCCGCCCGTTTTTTGACTTCCGCATCGTATTGTTTCTCGCGACGCAGAATCTCACGTTCTTCGAGTTCGATTTGTTTTTCGCGTTCGATGATTTTGATCTGCATCTGTTGTTCCGTGACTTCCTGCTGAACCCGTGCATTTTCAAGATCATATGCTTGATCGGCTTTCGCCTTCGCGATGTCTTGCTCGCGGCGGTAATCGGCCATCTTCAGCTGATTTTCTTTTTCCGCTTCCGCAATTTCCGTCGCCCGTTCGAGTTCGGCTTTCTTTGCGTCTTTTGATGCTTCCGCCCGTTTGATCCGCGTCTCTTTTTCCGCATCGGCCGTCGCGATGTCGGCATCGCGGCGGACTTGAGCGATTCGCGGTTTTCCGAGTGACTCCAAGTAACCGTTCTTATCGCGGACATCTTTGATCGTAAACGATACGATGATCAGTCCCATCTTCGCTAAATCCTGAGACGCAACACGTTGCACTTCTTGTGAGAATTTATCCCGATTCTTGTAAATCTCTTCGACCGTCATCGAACCGAGAATCGACCGTAAGTGACCTTCGAGGACTTCACGGGCCTCGCCTTCCCGGTCTTCCTTTGATTTACCGAGAAATTGTTCGGCAGCTGTCGCGATTTCCGAAATCGAGCTGCCGATTTTAATGATCGCTGTTCCGTCCGCCATGACCGGAACCCCTTGTTCCGTGTAGACTTCCGGTGTCGTCACTTCTAACTTACTTGACAGTAAACTGATCGGGGAAGCCTGTTGAAAGACGGGTAAGATGAATGCCCCGCCACCACGAATGATTTTGACCCGGTTCCCCGACTCATCGGTGTTGACGGTCGGACTATTCCCGAGATAACTTCCGGACACGATCAATGCTTCCTCCGGTCCGACTGTCCGGTATTTGGTCACGAATAAGGCAATCAGCGCTAAGATCAGAGCGCCGGCAATGATGGCCACGATAATGATCGGATTCATAAAAACATCTCCTCTTTCCATTGAGTAGGATAGGTCATGACATGGGCCACGCCTTGTTTGATTTCAATGATGATGACTTTCGTTCCCTGTTCTAAAGCAGGACCTTCAAAAAGAACGGCTGATTTGGAAATCCGCCCCGAAACATCGTCGATGAGAATTTCACCGTAGCCTGCCTCCGGAATTGGGATGATGACGATGGCACTGCGTCCTTCGAGGGTCTGTTCCGAAAAACTGATCGATTGCTCTGCTTTGGCGAGCGGTACAAAAATGAATAAATGCAGTAAAGACGTCAAAATAAGACTGATACCGGCACTGATCAGCAAAATAACGAGCGAACCAAGTGACGTCAGATGTTCCAGTCCAAATCCAAAAGCGGATGTCAAAATGACAAAGGACAAGATTAACGTCGGATGAAAGATTTGATCGATGCTCGGAATCAAATCGGAAAAAACGACAGACAGTAAAACGCCACAGCCAGCGGCGGCAAGCGCATAGAGATAAAGAGTACTAACGTCCATGTTCTGTCACCTCGATAAACGGATTCGATCCGTACAGTTGGCAGTAAGCTTGAAGATAGGCGTGTCGATTTTCTTCATATAACAATTCGGCTAATTCTTTTTCACGTGGACTGCCTGCCTCCTGACATCTGCGGGCATACTTTTTTTGTGCCGCGTAATGCCGCGCCAACATACTTTCAAGTGTTCCTTGATTCTTTGGTTCAGATACCGGCCGTGTATCCGAAAGAGATCGTTTTTTCATCCGACTGCTCCTTTCCTGCGTGCTGAGCTCACTTTTATTTACGGTCTCTTTTTGGAAATAGTTTCAAAATCCATTGAATCCTTTTTTACTTTTTTCTGGAATCTGAATGTATCCGCAACAAAAAAGCCGATTCAAAAAGGAATCGGCTTCATTGTCATTATCTTCTTATCCTTTTTTTCGAACAATCAGCAACGTGTACACGAGCAAGGCCAGGCAATCGAGTGTCATGATGATCAACCCCATCGGTAACGCCGAGTCTTCGCCCATCACTCCGACGAGTGGTGAGACAAGTGACCCGACGAGCATCGGCAATAGACCGAGTAACGCCGAAGCACTTCCTGCCGTCGAACCGTAATTCTGCATCGCCAAGGTAAAACCAAGTGTCGAAATCATCCCGACACTCGAGACAACGAAGAACAACGGAATCATGACGAGAACAAGTGAACTCGATAAGGTCAACGCAAGAAATAGACAAATGCCGGCTAACGCCACGACGATCAAGGCAATGCGCATCATCTTTTCACTGTCGACACGACCGGCAAGTCGTCCCGCAGTTTGTGCCGCGATGATGATCCCAATCCCATTCAGACCAAACAAAAAACTGAATTGTTGCGGAGTCGCCCCATAAATATTTTGTAAGACGAACGGCGAGCCGGAAATATACGCGAACATCGCACCCATCGCAAAGGCTTGAGCGAAGGCATATCCGAGGAACGTCCGGTCCGATAACAACCGCCCGAATGTTTGGAACGTTGTTTTTAAATTCCCCTCGACGCGGTGATGAACCGGGAGTGTTTCCGGTAAACGGAAGGCCACCGCGATCAGCATCAGCGTACTTAAGATCGCAAGGAGATAAAACACAACCCGCCAGTCGCCAAACCGCAAAATCTGTCCCCCGATGATCGGGGCGAGAATGGGTGCCGTTCCGTTGACCAGTGATAAGGCCGCAAAAAACTTCGTCAATTCCGGACCTTCAAACAAATCACGGACAATCGCTCGTGAGATGACGATACCGGACGCTCCAGCCGCCCCTTGAACGAACCGCAGGGCAATCAACACCTCAATCGTCGGCGCAAACGCACAGGCGAGTGATGCGAGCAGGTAAGCGAATAATGCGAGCAATAATGGACGTTTTCGCCCGCGGACATCACTGAGCGGTCCAACGATGATTTGTCCGAGGGCCATTCCGAGCATACAGGCCGTCAAACTCAGTTGGATCGACGATGCACTCGCACCAAAGGAACGTGACATATCGGGAAATGCCGGTAAATACATATCGATCGAGAGTGGTCCAAGCGCTGCCAGTGATCCTAAAATCAGGATGAACGTCAGTCGTTTCGTTTGAATCGGCGAGGTATTCGTCATGATGTTCCTCCTTTTTAAGACGTTACGTAATCCAAGTCATGTAAGACATAGGCCAGGAAAAAGACGACCGATGGATTTTCGTAGACCGTCTGGACTTTCTTTAATTGTGCCCGGTACCCCGTCTCATATTCGACTCCGTTCAGTTTTCGTTCCATGTTCATCTTGATCAACGCATCAAGCTTATCGACGACATCGACCATTTGTCCTTCGTACGTCTCATCCTTCGCTTCGACGACAAAACGATGGAATTCTTGTCGCATGGACAGAGGCAACAAATCAATCAAGGCTTCCCCTTCTGTCCGCTCATAGGCTTCAAAAGCCGCCGCTGTGACCGGTGTCGCATGTTTGACGGGACCAAGGACGTCTCCCGTCGTCCCTTCGACCAAGTCATGACAAAGGAGCCGTGAGACAACTTCCGCCGTATCGATCGGCACGCCATATTTTTTGGCTTCGATCAGACCATTAAATAAACCAAGTGACGCCGCACGAAACGCATGTGTCGCATCGTTGTCATCAATCGTGTTGAAGCGCCCTTTCCAACGGCGAATCGTGTCCATCATTAAGATATTATCAATGAAGCGGGACATCGTGTCTCCTGCAAAGACGGACTCGGTCAATGTCCGAATCGCGGACAACGGATGATCCAATAAAACGATTTTCAGTTCCGTCGTTTTGGCCGTAAAAAAGGCGGATCCCGTCATTTCTGCTTCTCGTTTTGCAAACAACATCGCATCAAACGTATCGATTGCTTCGACCATCCGTCCTTCTCGGGATTCATCTTCAGCAAACACTAAATAGCTCGTAAAATCGGGTTGTAACGATTTGGATAGCAAGGCGACGAGTTTCTCACTCGCTTGTTGTTCCATCGCTTGGATATGGGCGTGAAGCGTCGGTTCTTTTTTTGTTCGGTGTTTAATCGGTCCCGTGATGACTTCGTTCATGTCATGAAACAACGCTTTCCCGAGCAGCGACAGACGATCGTATTTGACGCCTGTTGCTTCTTGTTCGAGATAACTCGCCATTAAACTAAATAAGGCGACCCGAAAACTATGGCTCGCCGCATTATCCGGAAAACGGGGTGCGTACTCATCCCAACGTGGTACATTCTGCATCCGTGTCAGCATTCGAATAAAATTACCGTTTTGCATCGTCCTCACTCCTCATAAAAAACGGACAGAGGAATGATGACCCTGTCCGTTTTCCTAATTGTTATTTTTCTGTTTTTGTACCGCTTCTAAACCAACCTAACACCAAAATCAAGACGAGCACAACCCAGAAGATGGATTGCCATAATGTGCTTTCCGGAAATTCGTGTGGCAAGACGTGAATGGATGGGTGCGCGAGTGTCATGACGACGAGCTTGACACCGACCCAAGCAACGAGCCAAAAGGCAGCTTCTTCGATTCCCGGTCGTTTCTGTAGCAAGACGACAAACCAACTCGCAAAGTAACGCATGATGACAAGGCCGATGATGCCGCTAAAGAAGACGACCCAGAATTGTCCCGTGTTCAGACCACCGATCGTACCACCGATCATCGGTAACGTCGTTGCCATCGCAACTGCCGCAAGCGTCGAGTCAACAGCAAATGCCAAGTCGGAAAACTCGACTTTGACGACGGTCCACCAAAAATTCGGTGAGGCTTTTCCAGACGACAGCGCGTCCGGAACTTGATGTTTGTTGGAACGTGCCTCGACGATTCCTTTGAACGCGACGTAGAAGAGGTACACCGCACCAAGTGCCTGCAATTCCCAAATCGTTGCTAAATACGAGGCAAAGAAAATCGCGATGAAACGTAAGACGAGAGCCCCGATCAATCCATAAAATAAAGCTTTTTTTCGTTGCTCATCCGGTAGCGGACGAACGAGAACCGCCATGACCATGGCGTTATCTGCCGACAGTAATCCTTGTAAGATGATTAAGACAAGTCCAACCGTCGCATACTGCGTAATTAATCCAATATCCATAAAAACGAATCTCCTTTTTGTTCAGTAAGTTTATTATAAGTCGACTTACCTAAAAGAAAAAGACTGAAGACTTGGAGCTGATTCATCTTTTACCCGGTCTTTCGGATTATTAGACAAAAAAAGACTCTCCGTGAAGGAGAGCCCAAAGATCTTACAGATGTTTTTCGACTTTCTTTTGTGCATCTGGATTTGATTTTGTTTTCGGAGAAGAGAACCAACCCCACAGTGCGAGACTGACCATGACTGTCCAGAAGAAAATCTGCCATGGTGTACTGTGGGCAAATCCTTCCGGAAGCTTCATCACTTCAAAAATCGTTCCTTCAATCGATGCATGGTAGTTCGGGTGTTCAAGTGCAAGAACAGCGAGTTTGACACCGACCCACGCAACGATTGCGAAAGCGGCTGTTTCAAGACCCGGACGTTCCGCGAGTAACCGTACGAAGACACGTGCTGCAAAACGCATCAAGACGACACCCGTCAATCCACCGGTTAAGATGACGACGAAGTGACCTGTGTTCAAGCCACCGACTTCACCAGTTCCCCAGTTTGGAAGCGCAACAGCCAAGGCGACAGCTGCCAAAATCGAATCGACCGCAAACGCGAGGTCAGCGAATTCAATTTTTGCGACTGTTTTCCAAAACTCTGCTTTTGAAACCGGTTCTTCTGATTTTGGTTCTGCGTCGCGCTCATTTTCAGCTCCATGATTCTCACCAATTCGCCGGGCCTTGACGGTTTTATAGATATGCCGTAGTCCCATGATCAGCAAGTAGGCTGCCCCAAGTGCTTGGATCTGCCAAATGTCGACGAGGAATGAGATCGCGAATAATGCCGCAAATCGAAGAACAAATGCTCCTGCCAATCCATAAAATAAAGCTTTTTTCTGTTGCTCGCCAGGTAAATGTTTTACCATCACCGCTAAAACAAGCGCGTTATCTGCCGAAAGGAGTCCTTCTAATGCGATTAAAACGAGGACGACCCAGGCATATTGAAGTACTAACTGCCAATCCATCTACTTCATTCCTTCCTATTACAATATAAGTTACATCAAGAATTCACAAGACACATCTTTACACGTTCACATGAACACATACTATACGATAATATACCCGATTGCAAGCAAGTTATGCCTCTAAATCAGCAAACTGTTTCTTCCGAGCCTTGCGGGTTTCGTTTTTAGAGGCGTTCGTGATAAAATTCATATCAACGATACGTCGCGAAAACACATTCCCGGAATCACCAGACTTGCTCGTCTCTAGCATTCCTGTCATGTTAATACTACTTGCACTACTACAAAAGGACAAAGGGGCCGATTTGAATGTCTACCTACCCGATTACATTGCCAACCAAAGAAGAGCGTCACAAGTTGTTTGGTTCAGTTCCTCCTATTAAAGGAACAAAGCCGACTGAAAAAGAGAAAATGATTGATCTTCAGAATACACCAAAAAATTTCCTGTTTGCACTGGATGCAGTCGGAATCTCGAACGTCAAACATCCGGTCGTCATTCAAGATGGTGAGACGACACAAGCAACGATTGCAACATTTGAACTCTCGACGTCGCTTGTGCAAGACCGTAAAGGAATCAACATGAGTCGTTTGACGGAGCAACTTGACCAGTACCATCACGAAGGTTGGGTCGTCACAAATGAATCACTCATTCAATTCGCCCGCGATCTCGCTGAGCGGATGGAACAAGCAGAAGGTCAACTCACAATCCGGTACCCATGGTTCTTTTCGCGGAAAGCACCAGCCACGGGGCTCAGCGGTTTGATGAATGCCGAAGTCTGGCAAACCGTCAGCGTCAATACGGAAACGGACGAAGCGACTTTATCGGTTGGTCTGACGATCAACGTCACGACACTCTGCCCATGCTCAAAAGAAATCAGTGAGTACAGCGCCCACAACCAACGGGGTTACGTCACGATGGAAGCATCGTTACGGGACGAAGCTGAAGAGTTTAACTGGAAACAGGAACTCCTCGACGCAGCAGAATCGAATGCATCTGCTCCACTTCACCCTGTCCTCAAACGTCCGGATGAAAAACGTGTCACTGAAATGGCGTATGAAAACCCACGTTTCGTCGAAGATATGGTGCGCTTGATCGCTGCCGACCTTTACGAAATGGATCCAATCGCGTCGTTCTTCGTCGAATGCCGCAACGAAGAAACGATTCACCAACATGATGCGATTGCCCGAATCACGTTTGATAAAGACGCACAATAAGAATCAAGATCACAATGCTGACTCAAACGTCAGCTTTTACACTTAAAAAATCAGCATGATATCAAAACCGCACAGACCAATCACTTCTTCGAAGTGATTGGTCTGTGCGGTTTTTTTGATTCAATTCAACTCAAGTCATTTTCGCACCGTTAAATCAGTCGCCCGAACGGTTCCCCAAGGCGAGACATCCGCTTTGACCTCTAGTTTTTTAGCATCCTCATAGCCTTTACCCGTGCCTTGTTCCACGTAATATTGTGTCAATTGTGGAATCGTCACGTATTGATCATAATAATCCCCCGCAACAGAACCAAAAAAGCGTTCATTCGAAATCCGGTCAATCTTTGCATAACCATCCGCATCGGTCGTAAATGTGACATAGACCAATCCTTTTTTAATCGAGTCCTCGGGCTTCAAGTCAGGGTATTGCAACATGACATACTCACCGTAGACGGGATTAAACGGATCAAAGGGTTCCGCCCGAAAACGATAGCTGTCACCAAACCAGGAAATCGAATAAAAACTGAGGATCACCCCTAAGACAACGATGATTTGTAATACCGGAAACAGATACCGTTTCATGACGGAACTCCTCCCTCACGACGTTTTCGCACCCACCACAAGACACCGATGATTTGTAATACCGGAAACAGATACCGTTTCATGACGGAACTCCTCCCTCACGACGTTTTCGCACCCACCACAAGACACCGGCAACGAAGAAGACCAACAGTGCACCGACCAAGAAGAAGAGAGACATGTCGAGACGATCCCAAGCATAGATGAAGTAGATCGTCAGTTGGACAGCAATGAAGTAGACAAAGGCAATCGTCAAACGATGACCTCTGCGTTCCTGTTCGATCAAATAGACAAACGCAATGATTTCGACGAGGGCTGCAATCAAAATCGCTTGTTCGTCAAACCACAACAAACCGAACAGACCCAGTGGTAACAGCCAGAGCAACGGACGGAATTTTTGATAGATCAAATAGCCGATCGCGACACCAAAGACGGCAAGGGCGATCGCTTCGCCCCAAGGAATCGATGCGTTCGTCGTTTCGGCGCGGACCGTCAGATACACTAGCGAGTTGATGGCTGCAACAACTAAATACAGGTGATATAAAAACTGACGATGGACATCGTGTTTGACGACAAGTAACAGTGGGACAAGGATGAACAAGGTCCAGATCGGCCAGAGTACACCGTCATACGAGACGAGTACAAACAATTCCAGACCTGAAAAATAAAGAACTAGCCAACTGAAGACAAGTGAGGGTAACGATTGGCTAAAGTAAAACCAGGCGAGTGAGACGAGTACAAGGAAGACGATTGACGTCCAGTCGAGAAACGTCGCTTGTTCACTCCCAAATCCACCCCCTGCCGTTAAAATGTTCAAACTTGCAATAAAGGCGAAGACGGCATAGGCCGTATGACGCCACGTAAAAAAATGGGCGAGCGCCGCGACAAAAACTGCCCATCCGATGAAGGACCCCTGCATCGACATATGAAAACTCTGAACCGTTACAATGAGGGCTCCTGCGAATGCGACCAGTCCAAGAATGCGAAAGGTGACGGGATTCCAAATCGCTCGACGCTCTGACAAATCGGCAAACACATAACAGCTGACCATGATGACTAAGACCAACCCGATTTTAATGAGTGCAGGAATCACCTGCCAGTTCGCCGCCAAAAAACTGAGTAGCGCCAGACCGACGAACGTCAGTCCGATTATCAATAAAAGTGGGACACGTTGCTTTTTTTGGCGATGTGTTTCGTAGTCTTTAATCCGCTCAATCGTCTCTGCATCAATTAGACCAGCTTGTTGCCATTCCATTAATTTTGTCAGCCGTGCCATCGTGGACACCTCCCGATTTCAAGTTGCCAGGCCATAGAAGTATTTTCCCGTTTCTTGTTCTATTCAAGCAACATTTAGCAGAAATCCGGTCTATGACAACGTCTTTTTCCGAATAAGAAACGACCGACACTCGAGGTGACGGTCGCTTGAAGGATTATACTTTAAATCGTGAAACGAGGACTTGTAATTCTTCCGCCATGTCCGACAACGTTTTAGCCGATTGTGAAATATCTTCCATCGAGCCGAGTTGTTCTTCAGTCGTTGCGGCCACACGTTCCGATGCCGCAGAATTCTCATCTGCGATATGGGCGATTTCAGTTGCCGATGCCGACACTTCCTGAACGTTGGCGGCAATTTCTTCGACTGTCGCCGTGACGTCTTCGATCCGTGGTGTCATCTCTTGTGTCCGTAACATGATTTGTTTGAAACGGACGGCAGAATCTTCCGTCGTTTCGAGTCCTGCTTTTGTATGATGTGATACTTCTTTCATCAAGAAGACGGACCGTTCTGTTTCTTGTTTGATGTTTTGGATCAAATGCGAAATCTGTTTCGTCGATTCCTGTGATTGTTCGGCGAGTTTACGGACTTCACTTGCGACGACCGCAAATCCTTTTCCGTTCTCACCGGCACGCGCCGCCTCGATTGCCGCATTCAGAGCAAGCAGATTGGTTTGCGTCGCGATGCCGTTGATGACGTCGACAATCTTTCCGATCTCATTGGAACGGTGGGCAAGGGATTGGATGACTTCCCCGAAGTTTTCGACCGACGTATCAATTGCCTTCATCTGCTCGACGTTTTTAACGACTGCTGCCGTTCCGTCTTCCGCTTCCGCTGCTGTCGCACGCGATAATTCGGAGACATTCGTCGAACTTTCCGCAATCCGCATGACACCCGATGTAATGGCCTGCAAAGAAACCGCATTTCCGTCGAGCTGACGTTTCGATTGACCAGCACCTGCTGCCATCTCTTGGATCGAACCAGCGATTTGTTCGGATGCTGCCGTCGTTTGTGCCGCATTCGCCATCAATTCCTCTGACGAAGCCGCGACCTGTCCGATCGATTGGTCAAGATTCGTAATGATCGAACGGAGCGATACGATCATGACGTTAAAGCTTTCCGCCACTTGCCCGATTTCATCGTTGGATTCGACGACGACCTGTTCCGTCAAATCGCCTTCTTGAATCCGTTCCGCACTTTTCGTTAAACGGTTCAGCGGACTGAGGATCGAACGTAAGATGAAGAATAAAAGAATAGCTGCAAAGACGAACGTCACGGCGATGACGCCAAGTGTCGTCCAAAGGATACTCGATGTTTCCTCCGTGATTTCATAGTCGTACAGCGTGCCGGCGACTTTCCAACCCGTCAGATTGTTTGTCATGAAGTCCATTTGTTTGTCTTCATTTTCAAACAGGTAGGAAAATTGCCCCTCTTTGCCGGCGTAAATTGAATCCACCCAGTCCCCTGAGGCTTTTTCACCGGGTTTTAGCGTCGGGTGACTGACGAATTTTTTACCAGAGTCCAAAATCGTCACGTA
Source organism: Exiguobacterium sp. s128 (assembly GCF_018618815.1). NCBI lineage: Bacteria > Bacillati > Bacillota > Bacilli > Caryophanales > Exiguobacterium > Exiguobacterium sp. s128. The sequence continues at coordinate 21,140 of NZ_JACSMT010000005.1, forward strand.
ACCTTCTTTACCAATTTTGATTTTTTTTGCGATTTCTGCGATCCGGTCGACATCGACGTCAATTGCGATGACGCCTCGTCCATTGCCACCGGTTTGTGAGAGGGTGATCATCATCTTTCCAGATGCCGCATCGACATATGGATCCGTGATGACGACTTTTCCTTTCGCCTCTTCTGCTGCTTGATACCACGGACGGTCCCGCGGGTCATAATCCTCCGGCATCGACTGCTCCGGATAGATCGTCATCTCTCCAGTCGTCGTCGCATAATAAATATTGGCGGCCTGGGGATGTGTATCTAAGTATTCGGTCATTTTTTCTTTTAAGTCGAGGTTTTGTTTGCCTGCTTGATACAGTGTCCCGTCAATCCGGTCCGCAAAAAACGCGACATCCCGTCGCATCGGATCCACGATATTCATGACCTCATCATTCATCCGGTCGACACCGGAATGGGCCGACTGTAAGATTTCATTCGTGATTTTTTGTTTCGCTTGGCTATAAGAAACAAAGCCAATCAGTAAAGACGGAATCAATAATAAGAGCATAGAGGTCAAAATCAGTTTTTGTTTGATGCTCAATGTACGCTTTTTCTTTTCTTTCATATCTAACTCCCATTCTCGAGTACGATGACTCGTTGTTCTATTCTTTTTATCGGCTAGAATGTGTATTTTTTCACAGCAAATAAAAAAAGAAGAAAATTCCTTTTTACAAGGAACCTTCTTCTTTTAGCTGATTTAACTCAGGCTTCTTGATCGCCCTTCCAATTCATCATGCCGCCTTCAACGTTGACGACGTCATATCCGTACTGTTCCAAGAACCGTCCGACGTTCTCACTTCGTCCACCGGCTTTACAAATCAGGTAATATTTCTCTCCTTCTTGCAGTTCCGTATAACGTTCACCGATTTCAGACATCGGGAGAAAACGGACGTTTGGAATATGACCAGCGTCATACTCGTCTTGTTCCCGGACATCGACGACGTGTAACGCTTCGCCTGCTTCAAGCTTTTCTTGTAATTCATCGACATGGATCGTCTTCATGATGGTTCCTCCTCTAATTTCATCTGTGTTCAGTGTAGCAAAACCGGTAGCAAAACAGAACAAAAGAGACCAGCCGAAGCTGATCTCTTTTTATTCCCCTGATGCTTGGTCAAACGATTGGCGTTTTTCTTTATGCATACCCCGTGCATAATAGACGGCAATCAAAATCACGTACCAAAGTGGTCCAACGACAAGTGCAATCCGCGTCCCCGCATCAAACGCCATCAAGACGATGACACCTGCGAGAGCGACTAACGCGACATAGTTCGCAATCGGGAAAAACGGAACCGCGAATTCAGCTGTTCCATGGACTTTCCGTGCCCGCATCTGGGCAATCAAGATCATCGCCCATGTCCAGACCGCACCGAACGTCGCAATACTCGTGACAATCGCAAAGACATCATCCGGTAAGAAGTAGTTCAAGGCGACGCCAACCAACAAGGCAACTCCGGAAAGAATCGTTGCCAGTGCCGGTACACCATTTTTTGAAATCTTCGCAAATCGTTTCGGTGCTTCCTGATTTTGCGACAAGTTCATCATCATTCGTGCCGTCGAGAAGATCCCTGAGTTACATGACGACAAGGCTGCCGTCAAGACGACGAAGTTGATGATTCCAGCCGCTGCCGGAATACCTAATGATTCAAACAATAATACAAACGGACTGCTGTTATTCTGTCCGACTTGATCCCACGGATAAATCGACAGAATGACGAACAATGCGCCGATATAGAAAACCAGGATTCGCCAAAAAACGTTGTTGACGGCCTTGCGAATCGTTTTCTTCGGATTTTTTGCTTCCCCTGCTGTGACCCCAATCACTTCAATCCCTAAGAAGGCAAACATGACCATTTGCATCGCAAGTAAGACCCCACCAAATCCGTTTGGTAAGAAACCGCCGTGCGACCAAAGATTTGAAATCCCGACCGGTGTACCACCGTTCCCGAAACCAATGACGATCGTCAGTGTTCCGAGGATGATCATCGCGACGATGGCGACAATTTTAATCAACGCAAACCAAAATTCAAATTCCCCATAAAACTTAACGGCAATGAAGTTGATGCTCGTCATCAGAATGAGCGCACCGAGTGCCCACATCCACGTTGGTGAGTTCGGGAACCATTCTTGCATGTAGATCCCGACGGCCGTAATTTCGGCCATACATGTGAAAATCCAGAGTAACCAATAATTCCATCCTGTCAGGAACCCGGCTAGCGGACTGACATATTTCCGGGCATATTCGGCAAAACTGCCTGATACCGGTTCACGGACTGCGAGCTCCCCAAGTGCACGCATGATGATAAAGATAATAAGACCACCGATTAAGTATCCGATCAGTATTCCTGGTCCAGCTAATTGAATCGCTTTTGCCGATCCTAAGAACAGTCCGACACCGATTGCCGCCCCCAGCGACATCAATGTAATGTGACGTTCTTCTAATCCCCGATTCAGTTCTGTCTGTTGTTTCATCTGTACGACGTCCTTCCCGTCTCTGTTTGTTTCCTAGCAGTTCCCCTAACCGCTACGTTGTCAGTATAATGAAATTGTGTCCGTTTTGTAAACGTTTTCAAGTGATATTTTTGTTCAAGAACACATACTCGAAATATTCTGATTTATGTAACGAAATATGAAAGGAGCAACCATCTATACAAAATAGTATAGCGGACTGCTCCCCTCTGAGAAGTTACAAACCTTATTCAACTTTAGCGAGACGTGATTTTTCAGACGATGACTTCTGTTCGGTAAGACGGAACAAAGCATTTAACGCCAGTGCCGTCAACGATCCTGCGACGATCGGGCTGTCCGTCAAGACACGGACTTGTTCCGGCAGTGACGCGACAATCGCCGGATTCATGCTGATGCCAAGTCCGACACCAAGCGCTAAGGCCACGGTAATCACATTATCATTTTTAGCAAAATTGACACGGGATAAAATCCGAATCCCACTTGCTGCGACGGTGCCGAACATGACGAGCATCGCTCCACCGAGGACAGGTTTTGGAATCAAGGTCGTGAACGTCGCGACTTTTGGTAAGAAACCAAGCACAATCAAAAAGAATCCGGCAAAGACGATGACTTTCCGTGTTTTTACCCCCGTCAGCTGGACGAGACCGACGTTTTGGCTGTACGTCGTATACGGAAAACTGTTAAAAATCCCGCCGATGATCGTCGCAGCCCCTTCCGCCCGGTAACCACGCGCCAAGTCCTTGTCAGTCAACTTTTTATCGGTGATTTCCCCAAGTGTCAAGAAGACACCCGTCGACTCGACCATCGATACGAGACCAACGAGTGTCATCGTCAGAATCGCAGTTGCGTTGAATGTCGGTACACCAAAGTAAAACGGTGTCACCATCTGGAACCACGACGCCTCGGCGACCGGACTGAAATCAATCATCCCCATTCCGAATGCGACCAACGTGCCGATCAAGACGGCAATCAACACGGCTGCCGCTTTTGAAAACACAGTCCCGTATCGGTTGAAGACTAAAATCAAAACAATCGTCAACCCGGCGAGTCCTAAGTACCGCAGATCACCAAAATCCTTCGCTCCCTGTCCGCCGCCGATATCGTTGATGGCCGCTGGAATCAGCGAAATCCCGATAATCGTCACGACGGATCCGAGGACGACCGGTGGAAACAGTACCGCAATCCGGCTGAATAATCCGGAAATCACCAAAATGATCAGTCCGCTCGCGATCAAGGCACCATAAATCGCCGTGATTCCCTGCAGGCTTCCGATGGCAATCATCGGACCGACCGCCGTAAACGTACAGCCGAGGACGACCGGTAAGCCGACGCCGGTATATTTCGTCACGAAGACTTGCAGTAACGTCGCAACGCCACACATAAATAAATCAATCGCGACGAGATAGGCCAGTTCTTCACCCGACAAGCCGATCGCACTGCCGACAATCAACGGAACAATCGCGGCTCCGGTATACATCGCTAACACATGCTGCAGACCGAGACTTGCCGCCTTGACGTTCGACAAGGTCTTCATACGTTCACCGAGTCAACGAACGTCGCTTGTCCGGCTTCCAGTTTTTTAATCCGTGCCAACGATTCGACGCGGAACCCGGCATCCAGTAATTTTTGACGGCCCGGTTGGAATGATTTTTCAATGACGATTCCGAAGCCTGCCACTTCAGCTCCCGCCTGTTCCACGAGTTTCGCCAGACCAAAGGCGGCTTCGCCGTTCGCCAGGAAATCATCGATGATCAACACCCGTTCGCCTGCCTGCAGATACTTTTCAGCGACGGTGATCGTACTGGTCTGTTGTTTCGTAAACGAGTAGACTTCCGCTGATATCGTGCCTTCATTTAACGTCAGCGACTTTGTTTTCCGTGCGTAGACCATCGGAACACCAAGACGGAGTGCCGTCATCATCGCCGGGGCGATTCCCCCTGCTTCAATCGTCAAAATCCGGGTAATCCCAGCATCTTTGAACCGGTCCATGAATTCGTATGCAATTTCCCACATCAGAGTCGGATCGACCTGATGGTTTAAAAAGGAATCGACTTTTAAGACTTGATCCGATAAGACTAATCCTTCTTGTTTAATCATTTCTTCCAAACGTTTCATAACTGATTTCTCCTTTTTGAACGAAAAAAAACGTACAGCCGCTACCCGGGGGCAGCCACTGTACGCTAAAAAGAGAGCAGTAACTCACCACCCGTAGTCGGATCGTTACGGCGATCCGGTAGAGACTCGTGGGCCAATCCCCACTATTATACGAGCGTTGCTATACGTTTATTCGTTGATGCGTGATGTGTTCCATTTTACGGAGTTCGCTGAAAAAGTAAAGTCTTTTTCGAAAATGGATTACGCTTGGCGTTCTTCAACAGCTTGCGCTGCCGTGATGATCGCCAATTTGTAGACGTCTTCTTCGTTACAGCCACGTGACAGATCGTTGACCGGTTTGTTGAGTCCTTGAAGAATCGGTCCGATTGCTTCAAAACCACCAAGACGTTGTGCAATTTTGTAGCCGATGTTTCCAGACTCAAGGCTTGGGAAGATGAAGACGTTCGCATGACCGGCAACATCTGACTCCGGTGCTTTTGATTTCGCGACACTTGGAACGAATGCTGCGTCAAATTGTAATTCTCCATCGATTGCGAGTTCTGGTGCCCGTTCTTTTGCAAGACGTGTTGCTTCGACGACACGTTCTGTTTCCGGTGATTTCGCTGAACCTTTTGTCGAGAAGCTGAGCAACGCAACTTTCGGATCGATACCAAACGTTTTTGCCGTTTTTGCAGAAGCAATCGCGTTTTCTGCTAAATCGTTTGCGTCTGGTGCGATGTTGATTGCACAGTCAGCAAACACATACTGCTCATCGTCACGGACCATGATGAAGACACCTGATGTCTTTTTATAGCCTTCTTGCATTTTGATGATTTGAAGTGCCGGACGAACCGTGTCACTAGTCGCGTGCATCGCACCCGAGACAAGACCTTCTGCTTTGCCGGTGTGGACGAGCATCGTGCCGAACGTGTTGACGTCTTTGAGGATGACTTCACGCGCTTGTTCTTCTGTTGCTTTTCCTTTACGACGTTCGACGAACGACGCGACTAATTCTTCGATTCCGTCGTATGAAGCCGGATCAATCGTTTCAAGATCCGTCACGTCGATCTGATTCGCCGTTGCCGTCTCTTCGATTTTAACGCGTGGTCCGATGACGATTGGCGTGACAAGACCATCTTTTTTCAGACGAACAGCTGCCCCAAGAACACGAGCATCGATTCCTTCCGGGAAAACGATCGTTGGTTGATGGGCTTTGACTTTTGTCTCAAGCATTTCGAATAATTGCATGATATTAGCTCCTTTTATGGCGAATAAGTGTCGGTTTCTGTTGTTGTTGCATTCCATTGTTCATTATACACAGTTCTGTTTCGTTGTTAAAACAATTTGCAAAAAAGTGTTTTTTTCATTCTTACGACTGGCTTTTCGAATACTATTACAGTATTTTTTTCATATAGTACAGTTCCGGACATTCTGAAAATCTCACACCCTTTAAGAGCATACCCTGTTCCTTCGGGATATATGTCCGGTCCGCTTTTGAAATGAACCGTTTTCTTACGGGCAATTTGAAAAGATATGGTAAGATTGAACATGGATCAACCCGTTTACCATTCCAGATTCAGGAGGTTTTCTTATGCAACATCAATCATCAGAACCAACCGTTACGCAACAAGCCGCCGAAACACTCGACGGCTGGTATACATTCCATGATTTTCGCCGGATTGACTGGAGCCGTCTCAAGCAAGTCGAAGCTACGGTCCGGACAAAGATGGTTCATGAATTCCAAGCTTTCTTGAGTGAACTCGCACAGGTCGAAGAACAAAAAGAAGGAAGCCATGCCCTCTATACGATCATCGGTCAAAAAGCCGACCTCGTCTTGATGGTCCTTCGTCCGACGATGGAAGACATTCAAGCCGTCGAAGTCAAAATGCAGAAGCTTGATCTCTACGATTACCTCATCCCAACCTACTCGTATGTGTCCGTTGTCGAACTTGGGACATACCGTGGTTCAGGAGAAGGTAACCCTTACGAAAATCCGTATGTCCGCGACCGTCTCTATCCAATCCTGCCAAAATCGAAGCACATCTGTTTCTATCCAATGAGCAAGTCACGCCGCGACGGTGACAACTGGTACACACTCTCGATGGAGAAACGCAAAGAGCTGATGTACCGTCACGGGATGATCGGTCGGAGTTATGCCGGCAAGATTCAACAAATCATCGGCGGATCGACTGGATTTGACGATTGGGAATGGGGCGTCACCCTCTTCGCTAACGATATTCTCCAGTTCAAGAAAATCGTCTATGAAATGCGGTTTGACGAAGTCAGTGCAAAATATGGTGAATTCGGTGAGTTCTTCATTGGTAACCGTCTCGAGTCGGACGAGCTCGAAGCACATTTCGCACTTTAATCTGCTGAATCACGTTTCATAGGAAAACCCTACGGGAATATACTCTTTGCGGCCACAAAAACTGTCAGATTTGTACCTGAAGGAGGAATTACCATGGGGAATGCTATGAACCGATCGACACGATCGCGTGAATTGCAATTCGCTGTGCTTTCAAAAGAGCTAAAGCCAGTCGCGGAACGTGTACTGGATCGCTATGAGCAAGCATTATCGAAGCTAAATAAAACACAACCTGCCAAGCGCTGAGGCATCTGCTTCCATCGCTCTATATCGTACCGGTGAACAGACGACGTTCTGTTTGCCGGTTTTTTTGCGTTTATCAGAAAAGGATCTATCCGCTTCATCCGTTTCTCTGTTCGAGTCACGTGAAGCGAGTAGATCCTTACAGATTTTACGAACGGGAAAGCCCATATCGGGCATAGCCCGCCTTTAGGCATGGGATGAAAGTGAGTTCGGATGTTTTCACATCCGACGTTCGGGTATATCTATCCCGACGTTCGGGTATATCTATCCCATAGACAAGTACAAGTCTCTAAAACGCCTGTGTCCATCGCCCCTTGAAAATCGTATACGGTTCGGTCACGAAAACATGTGACCGGTAAAACGATGCCTGTCGTCACGCAAAAGACGCTAAAACACCAGGTGGACACACCTGCAACGACCTGTGGTGGATGGTAACAGTCCATCAGCCTGAGAACCTATACGGTCTGTCTCAGGAGGGGTGATGGCACACCCTCATCTGAAGGCTTGAGCCAAACAGAAATGGACTGCGCTCGCACAAGCACTTCAGAATCCCACGGTTTTAATCGTGGGAGTGTCAATGTTACAATCCTTTATACGCCCCGATGGCGACAAAAATCCAAGCCGCGATGAACAGGACACCACCAATTGGTGTAATCGCTCCCAGCTTCGTCACTCCTGTCAACGCCATTACGTACAGGCTGCCAGAGAAGAAGACGATTCCGGCGAGCATCAACCAGCCGGCCAGTGAAAATTGTGAAATCGACACTTTTAATAACATCCCGCCAAGTGCGAGGATGCCAAGCGAGTGAACCATCTGATAGAGGACGCCGGTTTGCCAGTTCGCGAGCATCCGCTCGGACAACATATCTTTTAACGCATGGGCACCAAACGCCCCGAGTGCCACTGCCATCATCATCGACAGTGCCCCAATCATGATTAAGATTTTCATTCTTTTTCTCCCCCTAAACGTCGTGCTGGTAAATTCCATTCATAATAATAGGATAGCATACGTAAAATCGTGATCAGACCAAGTAATGTGAACAAATGGAGTGGATTGGTCAGCTCAAACCGGTCGATGACAAGTGCTGCCATGACGGCCCACATCGCGTAGATTTCTTTGTGCAGGACCAGTGGTTTGCGACCGGCGAGCAGATCGCGGATCACCCCACCGCCGACTCCCGTCAACACAGCAGCGGAAATCGTTGCGGATAACGGCAATCCTTTGGCGGAAGCCATCAAAGCACCTTGAATCGCAAATGCCGATAAGCCAAGCGCATCAGCGAGGACACCCCATCGTGTCCAGTGCGGTAAAAATAATTGCGGTAAGACAAAAATCAGCAAGGCGACTAAAATCGCAATCAAAAATAGACCACCTTGCGACCAGAGCGCGGAGACCGGGACCCCAATCAGCAGGTTTCGGATGGCGCCGCCGCCAAATGCCGTGATCAACGCGAGTAACCACACGCCAAACAAATCATATTTTTCTTCCATCGCGACAATCGCACCACTCATCGCAAACGCAACCGTGCCGATGATATTTAACAAGTCCCAGGACATACGCACATTTCACCTTTCTCAATAGAAATTCCAATACTTACTATACGCTCTTTTTCGATTCCGGCAAGCTTATTTTTTCTGTCACCGATTCAACCGTTTGTAAGTGACGTTTTTAGGTAAAGTAACCTATACTGAAACAAACTGTACAGGAAGCTAGGTGACCGTATGAAACGTTGGGCGCTTTATCGGATTTTCATCATCGTAACGATGTTCGCTCGTTACATTTGGACGATTTATCGATTCACCCGGAAGAACCGACCCGGTACGAATAATGAAGAATTTGAGCGCATCATGATTACGATTGCGCGTGATTATAAGAAAAAAGCCCTTCGTCTCGAAGGACTCCTCATTAAACTCGGACAGTTTCTCTCGATTCGGGCCGATCTGTTTCCTCCATCCGTTTTGATGGAGCTGACGGAACTCGTTGATAAAGTCCCGTCAAGCAAGCTTGGAGAATCCCGTAAAATCATTGAAGAAGACTGGGGCACTTCAATCGAAGATATCGTCGATGATATCTCCCCGCGTCCGGTCGCCTCTGCTTCGATCGGCGAGGTCTACAGTGCGACCCTCAAATCAAACGGTCGCAAAGTCGCGATTAAAGTTCAACGGCCGAACATCGAACAAATTATCAAAACGGATTTCCGGGCGATGCGGCTCGTCATTGCGATGCTCCGCCGGACGTCCCTCAATAAATCAACGGATTTACAGAGTCTGTACCGTCAAATGGTCTTCGTCATCGGAGATGAGCTGAACTACCGGACAGAATTGAAAAATGGACTGTATTTCAAAAAAATGTACGAAACGAATCCTGTCATCTACATTCCGGATTACTTTGAAGAGCATTGTACGAACCGTGTGCTTGTCATGGAGTGGATCGAAGGTACCCGGATCACGGATCTCGAGTTTTTAGAAAAACATAATATTGATCGAGACGAATTAGCCCGTAATCTGTTTTTAAATGCCGGTGAACAGCTGTTGTTCGGCGGAAAATTCCACGCGGACCCCCACCCGGGTAACGTCCTCGTCCAAAGTGACGGACGCATCGTCCTGCTGGATTTCGGAATGATCGGGGCGACGACCGCTGATGATATGCGGGCCATTCAACGCATACTCCAGTCGTTCGTCACGCTCGATTACGATGCGATCGTTGACGGACTCGAAGATTTACGGTTTTTGTTACCAAACGCCAACAAACAAAACATTCGTCAAGCAATTGAAAAAGCGGTCACCTTCTATCTTGAAAGTGACATGGAGAACGTCGATACGAAATTGATTGAAAAAGTATTATCGGATATTGAATTACTCGTTCGAAACGAACCGATTCAATTGCCGGCTGAGTTTGCCTTTTTCGGTCGAGCCGCTTCGACGATCCTTGGAATCCTGCAAATTTTATCACCGAAAATTAATTTACTGGAACTTGCCAAACCGATGGTCCGAAGGTGGCTGGATGAAGAAGGGAAAAACCAAAACCGTTACTTACAGATCGCGGGTTCTTATGGCGCACGCCTCCTTGCCTTCCCACGTCTTGTCAACGATGCGCTTAGCGAACCCACCCGGTGGCGTCTATTCGAGCAACAGAAATTCTCTCGGATCGCCAACATGGAGTCTCTGAAGATTCGCCAGTGGACCAGTTCTCTCGTCGGAATCGTCAGCCTCCCCGTCAGCTATACCGGCTATTTTCTGGCCCATTATGATTTGATGGGTGCATCGCTTACCATTGCCATCATCGCTTTATGGAACGGACGACGAATCGGTCGTCAAATTGTCCGGATTGCGGACGAACCCTTTAAATGAGTCTTCAAAAACGTTCTCTGCGGAGAACGTTTTTTATTTTGGAATAACTTTTTTAAGTTCTTCCATGTTTTTTAAGCCTGTTCCCGGGGTACATCTTCAAGTAGATAGAAAGAAAAGTAGAAGAGGTGAAACACGTGATTGATATCTTAATTGCGCTCGTACCGGCCTTGATGTGGGGGACACTTCCGTTAGTCGTCTCTAAAATCGGTGGTTCGACGGAACAACAAATTATCGGAACGACACTTGGAGCTTTGATGTTTGCTGTCATTACGTTCTTTTTTGTCAGTCCTGAACTTTCGACGACGGCTTGGGTCGCCGGATTTTTCTCCGGTGCCTTTTGGGCACTTGGTCAAATGAATCAGTTTGCGGCCTTTAAACAAATGGGTGTCTCAAAAACGATGCCGATCTCGACGGGGATGCAACTCGTCGGAACCTCTTTATTCGGTGTCCTCGCCTTTGGTGAGTGGTCGAACCGGACCGCTTTGCTACTTGGAATCAGTGCGCTTGTCTTAATCGTCGCCGGAGCAGCGTTCACTTCTTATAAAGAAGACAAAAGTAAACAAGATGAAAATATCGGAAAAGGCTTACTTCTGCTTTTGATTTCGACCGTCGGATATGTTGGCTATGTCGTCATCGCCCGTTGGTTTAACATCAACGGTTGGGAAGCGGTCTTACCGCAAGCAGTCGGGATGGTCATCAGTGCGGTTCTCCTGTCGTTGCGTAAAGGCAATTTATTTACGAAGAAAACAGCCGGCAATACGATTGGCGGTCTGATGTGGGCCGTCGGGAATATTGCCCTGCTATTCGCCACAGCCAAAGTTGGTGTCGCAACCAGTTTTTCATTGTCACAAACCGGTGTCGTCATCTCGACGATCGGTGGCGTCCTACTCTTAAAAGAAACAAAAACAAAAAAAGAAATGACGTTCGTCATCATTGGCTGTATCTTGGTTGTCGTTGGCGGGATCATGATCGGATTTACGAAACAATAAGGAGGAAATCATCTTATGTATAACAGTCTAAAAGGAAAAGTCGTCATCGTAACAGGTGGATCAATGGGAATCGGTGAAGCAATCGTTCGCCGTTATACAGAAGAAGGCATGCGTGTCGTCATCAATTACCGGAGTCACCCGGAAGAGGCGTCTAAAATCGCAGAAGACATCAAACAAGCCGGCGGTGAAGCCTTGACCGTTCAAGGGGATGTCTCAAAAGAAGACGATATGATCAATCTCGTCAAACAAACCGTCGACCACTTTGGACAACTCGACGTCTTCGTGAATAATGCCGGTGTCGAAATGCCGTCACCTTCTCACGAGATGTCTCTTGAAGATTGGCAGAAGGTCATTGATGTCAACTTGACCGGTGCATTCCTCGGCGCCCGTGAAGCGCTCAAATACTTTGTGGAACATGACGTCAAAGGCAACATCATCAATATGTCGAGTGTTCACGAAATCATCCCGTGGCCAACGTTTGTTCATTATGCGGCTAGTAAGGGTGGCGTCAAACTGATGACGCAGACACTGGCGATGGAGTACGCTCCAAAAGGAATTCGAATCAATGCAATCGGACCAGGTGCAATCAATACACCGATCAATGCGGAGAAATTCGAAGATCCGAAACAACGTGCCGATGTTGAAAGCATGATTCCGATGGGGAACATCGGAAAACCGGAAGAAATTTCCGCGGTCGCCGCGTGGCTCGCCTCCGATGAAGCAAGTTATGTCACTGGCATCACGCTGTTTGCAGATGGCGGGATGACACTTTATCCATCATTTCAAGCAGGACGCGGGTAATACCCGCGTTTCTGCTCTCTAAAGGGAGGAACCCTCATGTCGAATTTCTTGACCTTGTTAAAACGCGGAAATAAATCCGCTCTTGCTGCTGCGATCGTCAATACCATTATCGCCATCATAAAATTCGTTGCGTATGTCTTGACCGGAAACATTGCGATGTTTGCGGAAATGATGCATACAATCGGTGACGCAGCCAATCAATATTTTGTCTACATCGGTTCAGCATTAAGTAAAAAAGCGCCCACCAAACGATTCCCGAACGGCTTTGGACGACTTGTTAACCTTGTCCTACTCGCCGCGATTCTTGTTGTTGCGATTCTCGCCTACGAAACAATCCGTGAAGGGATCTTACACATTCTGCACGCACCAGGTGACAAAACAAGTGGTCTTTGGATCATCTTGACCGCACTTGGCATCGGTGTTGTCCTTGAAGTCGGTGTCTTTTATAAAGCGATGATTGAAATCGCCCACGAGACCGGTTTAAAATCACGTGGTCTGACACTCGTCGGTCAAAGTTTTACGAACTTATCGCAAGCAAAACCCGCGACACGACTTGTCTTCATGGAAGACCTGGTCGCGACACTCGGCGGGCTCATTGCCATCATTGCCGTATTGATTTCGCACTACACTTCTTTTTATCAAGCGGAAGGAATCGCTTCGATTCTGATTGGTTTAATGATGTTTTATGTCGTCTACAATGTCTTCATTCAAAACGCTGCCGGTGCCCTTGGTGAGATTGATGAAGTGTTGACAGCGAAGATCGGTGAAATCCTGATGCGTGATCCTGACGTCCGTGACATCGAAAAGCTCGAAGTCATCAAGGAAGGCGATCACTTCCATGTCGAAATCGAGGTCGAAGTCGACCCTGGACTGACGATTGCTCAGGCCGACGATATCAAGGATCGTCTTGAATTGCAGATTCGGATTCTTAAAGGCATCACGGATGTCACGATTTCGTTTGATGAAGATGATAAGATTCAGCATTATCAACCACCGACTCAACCGTAATCGAAATACATGTTGCCCGCACGAAACAGGTACCTCCGATTTTTTCGGAAGGTACCTGTTTCGTGTTTTTTCAATTGTCTGCTCGGACGAATCCGGCTTCTTTCGCCTCTTGTTCATTACAAAACATTTCTTCCGGATTCACTTCCTGATACGAACGACCACTTTCAACATGATAGATTTTTTTCCCTTGCCGATTGATGTTCCCTTTAATGTTTTCACAATCAGCTGATTCTTTCATGGGTGTTTCCTTCATGACCGAGGTATCAAATCCACGATCCGTCGCATATCCTTTTGTCTGCCAAATCCCTAGCGTCTTGCCTTTTGCTTCGTCTTCAATCTCTTGGAACATCTCGACGTATCGGGTATCCGGCTCATAGATATAAGCGACACGCGCCAGACCTTTTCGGAGCAGTTCCTGATTGATCATCTTGCCGTCTGCCCAGACATACGCAAGCAAGCGCCCGTACCGGTCTGCCTTCGACTGATCACGCTCCAGTAAGACATCACTGCCTGCAGGCAAGGCGTCTTTCGTATAACGAGACGCCTCTGGTCCAAACGGTTGAATCGGTTTTTCGGGATTGACGGTTTCCGGTGTATCGATCAATAAAAAACGCACATCTTCCGTCTGACCATTTTTTAATCGAACCTTAACCGTATCCCCGTCGATGACACGTTCGACTGTTGCTTCTGTCACTTGATTTTCGTCGGGTTGCTGGATTCCGAGCAGCTCAGTCGGTTCTGAATCCAGGGCACACCCGCTCATGAACACGAACCCGGTCATGAGTATGATTTTATTCAGCCATTGTTTCATGTTAATGTCTCTCCCCTTACGTTCGAAAAGCGCCGACATAAGACACGTCGACGCTTTCTGGATCTGGATTAATTGATTCGGCAATCCGTCGTGCAGCTGACTGGAATCACCCGATTTTTAGCGACTTTGTCATAGATCACCGCTCCGATTCCGAGACGAATCGACAACGAAACAAACGGATCAACCGGTCGCAATACCAGTAATGTTTTCGTCAGCAGACGAATGCCGTGAATTCCAGCATGACGGACACCTTGTGTGGTCTCGACATGCATCCGTTCGAGTAACAGGGGTTGCTCAAACGTTTGGACACGCCGGGCGTCGATAAACGTCAACTGGTCAAAACGGTCCAATCGTTCCAGGAACCATTTTGATTTTTGGCACAGTGGACACCATCCGTCAAAATAGACCGTCAGCTGTCTCATTCTGCCGTCAGTACTTTTTCAACTTCCGTCCGGTTGGTATATAACGTATAGAAGGCTGCAGCGACATTCTTCGGATCGAGCGCCGTCCCGCGCTTGACTTCCCCCGCAATCGTAACGGTCCCGACATATACATTGTCGTCTTTCAACGTATCGTGCAACATATGTGTCAACTGGCGCACACCGGCTTTCCCGATCGAGAGACCCGGCAAGGATTTGATGGGATGTAAGGCAGCTCCGCCACCCGTGATCAGGATGGCGCCGTCTTTACGGGCTATCATATCCGGTGCGACGATCTGTGCCGCATGTAACGCACCAAGGACATCGATCTCAAACTCTTTCGTAATCTGTTCTGCTGAGACCTCAAGAACGGATGCCTGATGCAGAATCGAGGCATTGTAGACCAAAACATCGATTTGTCCGTACTGCTCTTTTGTCCACTCGACGAGCGACTCAAGATCCGCACGACGTGACGCGTCACACTCGACACCAACGGCTTCGATTCCTTGTTCCTTCAGTTCTGTAATGACCGCTGCAAGCGTTTCTTGCGTCCGTGCGGCACAGACGACTTGAAATCCTTCTTGGCCGAAACGTTTACTGATTTCCGTTCCATTTCCTGGACCTGCTCCGATGATGATGATTGTTTTCATGTACGTTCCCCCTCATTTTTTCCTTTTATCCTATTCCCAAAAGTGATGGGCTTTACTCAAAAATCAAGCAAGGATGGTCCTTTTTCGTCTTTCTCCTGCCCTACTCCCATGAAACGCGCCAGCATCGGATCAACATCTGGTGTTTTTGGTTGTGTTGTTTGTGGTACTGACGGCAGGACGACAGAAGACGATGTCATGTCTTCCTTTGATTGCTCTAACAATAATCCGCAATAGGCTTTCATCGCTGCGATGTGTTCGACTTGTACGTTGCCGCTTGTCTGTTCGATTTTCGCCATCGTCTGGCGCATTTTTTCAATGACTTGTTGTTCTGTAATCATCTTGCTCACCTCATATGATAGATTGAATGTATTAACTGAAAAGGAAGTGTCCTTTATGATTCGTACTGCTTTAGTTGGTTTTGGACTTGCCGGAGAACATTTACATGCACCCTACATCACACACCCTGATTATCAACTCGTTGCCGTCCAGTCCAGTCGCCCGGAAGCCGTTGCTGCGCGTTATCCGGATGTTCCCGTCTATCCTTCACTCGAACAATTATTAGCATCAGAAACGATTGACCTGGTCGTCATCGCTACACCCAATGCAGAACATTATCCCCTCGCGAAAACGGCACTTTTAGCCGGGTGTCATGTCCTGGTCGAAAAACCCTTCACCGTCACCTTGACGGAAGCAGAACAACTGACGGATCTCGCACGTCAGCAAAATCGATTACTGACAGTTTACCATAATCGCCGCTATACAAAAGACTTCCGGACGTTACGACAACTCGTTCAAGATGGTGAACTTGGCATCGTCCAAACATTCGAAGCGCATTACGATCGCTACCGCCCGACCGTCCGGGCACGGTGGCGGGAACAAGACGTACCGGGTGCAGGTCTCCTCTATGACTTAGGTTCTCACCTGATCGACCAGGCCTTGATACTGTTCGGCGAACGACCGGATCGTGTTTTTTGTGATCAGACGATCCAGCGTCCGGATGGTCCGGTCGAAGACTATACACATCTGATTCTCGCTTTCGGAACACGACGCGCCGTTCTGCATATCGGATCGCTTGTCCCTGCATCCGGTCCGTCACTTGCTGTCCATGGGACGAAGGCCAGTTATTTCGTCGATCACGTCGATACGAAAGAAGAAACATACACGTGGGGCAGACCGGAGCAACCCCTCGAAGAACGTCCTTTCCTTGAATCCGGCTTTAAAAACTATTATCTTGATCTCGCAGCAGCACTCCGAAACGAGGCACCACTTGCCGTCACGACGGAGCAAGCACTCCTCGTGATGAAAATTATCGATTGTGCTCAAAAAAGCGTAAAAGAGGGTAAATGGATAGAAGTAGAATAAATTACTCTATTTCAAATGAACAGGGGGAAATATGCATGTTTTCAAGTACGGAACGAACAGCATGGCTCGAAGAGATGGGACAAGAACTGCTTGATGTGTTGGTCATTGGTGGCGGCATTACAGGTGCGGGGATTTTACTTGATGCGCAAAGCCGGGGGATGCGGACCGGATTGATTGAGATGCAGGATTTCGCAGAAGGAACGTCAAGCCGTTCGACGAAACTCGTCCACGGCGGCTTACGTTACCTCAAACAATTTGAAATCAAGTTGGTCGCGGAAGTCGGGAAAGAACGGGCCATCGTTTATGAAAACGCCCCACACGTCACGACACCGGAGTGGATGATGTTGCCGCTTGTCGAAGGTGGTACGTTTGGTAGCTTTTCCACGTCCGTCGGCTTGCGGGTCTATGATCAACTGGCCGGCGTCAGACGGCACGAACGACGGAAGATGTTATCTAAAGAAGAGACACTTCGGTATGAACCCCTTTTACGGACTGAACACCTTGTGGGCGGCGGACGTTATGTCGAGTATAAAACGGACGATGCACGCTTGACGGTCGAAGTCTTAAAAGCAGCTGTCGGATACGGTGGACGTGCCGTCAACTATACGAAAGCTGAATCCCTGGTCTATCACAACGGCAAGGTCGTTGGTATCGAAGTACAAGATGTCTTAAGTGGCAAGACGTATACGATTCGCGCCAAAAAAATCATCAATGCGACCGGACCATGGGTCGATGAGTTGCGTGAAAAGGATGGCTCGAAATCCGGGAAATCACTGCATTTGACGAAAGGTATTCACCTTGTCATCGATCAGGCACACTTCCCACTCCAACAAGCTGTCTATTTTGATGTGGCTGACGGACGGATGATTTTTGCGATTCCCCGCGAAGGGAAAACGTATGTCGGGACGACGGATACGAATTACCAAGGTGATATCCTCGAGCCGGGTGTAACGGAAGAAGATCGCGACTATATCCTCGCTGCGACCAATCAGATGTTTAACGTTGATCTCCACGCCGAGCATGTTGAATCGACGTGGTCCGGATTACGTCCTTTGATTCACGAAGATGGAAAAGACCCTAGCGAATTGTCACGAAAAGATGAGATTTTTGTTTCAAAATCCGGCTTGATGTCCATCGCCGGTGGAAAGTTGACCGGCTACCGGAAAATGGCGGAACGGATCATCGATATGGTCGCCGATCAATTCAAAGAGGAAGAGAATCGAATTTATCTTGCATCACGCACACACGATATCTTACTTGGTGGCGGACATCCGGATGGCAGTAAAGGGTTTGCCCGTTACATGAAAGAACAACAACCGAAGGGCGAAGCACTTGGGTTGTCTCCGACGGAAACAACCTGGTTGATCCAACGTTACGGAACGGATGTCGAACGTGTCTTCGAATTGATTCGTTCGCGCGGTAGCGAAGCGGAACGTTATCAGCTGCCGTTGCACTGGTTCGGGGGACTTCTATATGGATTAGAAGCCGAACTCGTCATGCAACCGGGCGATTTCTTGAACCGCCGTGCGTCCGCCGTCTTCTTTGATTATCCGAATGCCGAAAAATATGCGGATGGTGTGCTAGCTTTAATGCGGAGTGAACTCGGCTGGTCGGCAGAAGAAGAAGCAAAAGCGAATCAAAGTATTCAACGGGAGTTTGATGCGGTGCGCATTAAAAGTGCTCTTCCTTCTTAATTGCCGTTTCATTACGAAAGCAAAAAATGCGACCCCTCTCGGGATCGCATTTTTTATTTGTCATCTGACGCTGCCAACTCGGCAGCCGGCATATTTTCCGGTGCCAACTTTGAATTCTTTCGGGCAAACGCAAAGTAGAGGACAAGTCCAATCGCTAACCAGATGAAGAATGCAATCCATGTCTCGCGTTTTAAGTTAAACATCAAGAAGAGACATGAAGCGATGGCAGCAATCGGTACGTACGGCATACCCGGACATTTAAAAGCCCGCGGTAGGTCCGGTTGTGTTTTACGAAGGATCAAGACTGCTACTGAAATCAGGACGAACGCGGCAAGTGTCCCCATGTTAACGAGGTTGGCGATGACGTCGAGTGGGACGAGTCCAGCGACTGTCGCACTACCGAGACCAATCATCCAGGTTGCCTTGAACGGTGTTTTGTACTTTGGGTGGACTTCCGAGAAAACTTTCGGGAACATCCCGTCACGCGAAATCGCGAATGCTAAACGCACCATTCCGTATGTCATGACGAGGATAACCGTTGTGATTCCAAGAATTGCGCCTAAATCGATGAAGCCGGCGACCCAGTTTTGTCCTGCCATTTGGATAGCAAGTGAGACCGGATGATCGACACCCGCAAATTTTTGATACGGGACGATTCCCGTCATGATCGCAGCTACGATGACGTAAAGGATCGTACAGACCGCAAGTGAACCGATGATGCCACGTGGCAAGTTTTTCTGTGGTTCCCGTACTTCTTCTGCTGCTGATGTGACGGCATCAAACCCAATGTAGGCGAAGAAGACGATGGCCGCCCCTGAGAAGACCCCACCCCATCCGAACGGTGTGAACGGTGCCCAGTTCGTCGGTTCGACATAGCCGACACCAACGACGATGAACAAGACGACGACGGCAAGTTTGATGATGACCATGATATTATTGACTCGTTTTGTTTCTTTGATACCCATCGATAACAGACCGGTAATCGCAAGCAAAATCAGGAAGGCCGGTAAGTTGAAGAACGTTTTGGCCCCTTCTACTGCACCGGGAGCTGCTGATATGGCTGTCGGAAGATGAATACCGAATCCACCGAGTAACGATTGAAAGTAACCGGACCACCCTGCCGCAACGGCACTGGACGCAAGTCCATACTCGAGTATCAAGTTCCAACCGATGATCCAGGCAAAGATCTCACCCATCGTCGCGTACGTATACGTATAGACAGATCCGCTCACGGGAATCGTCGAGGCGAATTCCGCATACGCGAGTGCCGCTAACCCACAAGCAATAGCAGATAAAATGAAAGAAACAATAAGGCCAGGTCCTGCTGTTAATGCTCCTGTTCCGGTTAGGACGAAAATCCCCGTACCAATGATGGCGCCGATTCCTAAAAACGTTAAATCCATTGCGCCAAGATTTCGAGCAAGTCCGTTGTTCTGTTGACTCGCAGCAATCATAGCGGAAACATCTTTTTTCCGCGTCAAACTCATGATGATACTCCCCCTGTTGTGTGTGTAGTTCGTATTACAATCGAAATGTTGTAATTACTTAATCCAAAATTTACGAATTTTTCAGATAAATTGATATAGGTCATTAGACCCATTTCAAAAATGCTGATCGCTTACATGATTTTTCTTTGTACAAAAAAATTCTTTCATGAGACCGGTGTGCACCGGTCTCATGAAAGAATCTTTATGAAAGAAAGGTCTTCGAAAATAGTGTTTATCGATTAGCTAACCAACTTAAAAACACTTGGAAATCCAACGTTGTCCGAGCTGCATAAGCACTAGACCACCGTTGAATTTGACGCGTAAATTCAGCGTCTGATACGCCAATCGATTCGATGATGACAATGTCCGCATGATGGTCCAAGATGTCAATGTCAATTCCTGCGTCCTTATCCGCCCGGGCATGGATTTTGGCGGTAATTTGACCTTGAATCGAAAGGACGTTTTCGAGGTCTTCCTGGCTTTTGATATGCTTTGCTTTTAATTTCTTTTTGTAGGGAGAACGTTCCCGAAGGTAATACTCTTTTCCGTTCATCGTCACGTAACCAAGATACGGATCTTCATGTGCCTGCATCGCTTTTTGTGATGTCACGACACGACGTCCTTGATGAACCGCTTCGACGTCCTCCAGATAGACCGGTAAAAAGAGTGACGGAACAGATGTTTGTGCCTGCTTCATTTCTAGAATCAAATCCTCGTGTTCACCACCCTCTCCTTCGACGAGGATGTAGTACCGTTCAAGACCAATCGATGCCGTCCCGCTATCGAATTTATAGACGATATCCTTGATATCATAAAACGCGGCATCCTGCCGATCTTCTTGGTCAATCGAAGCAATGTAGTCCGGCCAGACAGCTTCGATTGCTGCATACGTCTCGGCATCTATCCGTTTCATGTCTGGTAAATCAGAAAATTTCCGTTGCCCTTCAACGACGGTCGTCCGTTCACCAAGCAATTCTGCTTTCTTTTTCTCTGCCTTTTTAATCAGTTTCCGAATCGGTCCTTTTGTGTTGTCGATCGTAAAACAGACCTTGCTTGGATTTTTGCCTTTTGCGTATTCCCGCAAGTCATCTAAGTAATGCTGGACGTAGGCGGTAATGGCCGGCTCCGGATCATACCCGACTTCCTTCGCAAACAATTGAACCGATACTGCCATCCGAATCAAATCATATAGATAAGACCCAAGGTATCCTTCATCAAAGTCGTTGACATCATAGATGATTTCACCTTTAGCATTTCCATGGACACCAAAATTTTCGAAGTGAAGATCCCCTTGAATCCAGGTCGGCGTCTCACTCGGTGTATCGAATCCTAACGGAATCCGCGTCAAGTCATAATAAAAGAGATGCGAACTGCCACGGAAAAAAAGAAACGGACTCGTACTCATCTTTTGATATTTTATTTGCCGCGCTGCTTCATCGAGTCCGCGAACTTCATGATCATAAAAATCCAACACTTTCGAGATCGTCAATTGTCGTATTTCTTCATATACCGGTGTGAACATAAAAACGCCTCCTTAAAAGAATTGTAAAAAAAGACAGCAAAACGAATCCGCTTTGCTGTCTGCCTGTCTTACTCATTCGAAGTGTTTTCTATATTCCCCATATCCTGCCGTCTCAAGCTCTTCTAACGGAATAAAGCGCAGAGCTGCTGAGTTGATGCAGTAGCGTAAGCCACCCAACTCTTTTGGACCGTCATCAAAAATATGACCAAGATGACTGTCTGCGTCAGCCGAACGGACTTCTGTCCGTGTCATGCCGTGTGTCGTATCAAGAGTGACTTCCATTTTGTCTTCAGAAATCGGTTTTGCAAAACTTGGCCATCCGCAATTCGAGTTAAATTTATCTTTTGACGTAAAGAGTGGTGTTCCGTCGACGATATCGACATAAAGACCTGATCGTTCTTCATCCCAGTATTCATTTCGGAAAGCTGGTTCTGTTCCACTTTCTTGTGTCACCTTATACTGGATTGGCGTCAGACGTTGTTTCAGTTCCTGCTCTTTATCTTGATTTTTCCATGCTTCTTTGACGAATTTTGCTCGACCTGATCCCACACTATACATCTGATAGCGGAACGGATTTTTTTTGTAATAATCCTGATGGTAGTCTTCTGCCGGCCAGAACGGTTTCGCCGGACGGATATCGACTGCTACTGGTCGCGAGAACCGACCGGATGCGTCAAGCGCCGCTTTCGAACGTTCAGCTGCTTGTTTTTGTTCTTCGTCGACATAAAAGATAGCCGGTTCATACGATTGACCCCGGTCATTAAACTGTCCGCCGCCATCGGTCGGATCAATTTGTCGCCAAAAAATTTCGAGTAATTCCTCATACGTGATGATGGACGGATCATATGTGACTTCTACGGCTTCTAAGTGTCCTGTCGTTTCTGAACAGACCTCTTTATACGTCGGGTTTTCTGTATGACCACCTGTATAACCGGAAATGACTTGTTCGACACCATCATATTTATGAAATGGCTTGACCATGCACCAAAAACAGCCACCTGCGAATATTGCTTTTGCCATCTAGCTTCCCCTCCTCTGTATATGCCTATTTTAACGCGTTCCGTGCCACGTCCCTACTATCTTGCTCAGTCAATCTTCCGGATTTGCTTTTAAGCGCCGCATGACAAAATAAATCGCGGCGAACACTAAGATCAATCCGCCGAGCGAATACCAGATATTGTTCATCCGGTAGAGCATCTGATAAATCGCTAACGTCACAAGCAAAATCGCAATCGGAATGAATGCCCGTTTAAAGTGATACCAATAATTCACTGTAGTCGCCTCCGTTTTCTTTTATCTTAATCGATTTTTTACTGCTTGATTGTGTTTTTCAACATTTTTCTAGCAACGACACGACAAAAAAGCCGATCCCGTTCACACATGGGATCGACTTTTAACTTACGGACGTGGATGCTTCGGGAATTCCATTTCTGCATAGGGAACGACCGATGTCCGGTTTTTAAATTTATGACCTAACCAAAAAGCAAGGAACAGCGGAATACCGATATATGTCGCGGCAATTCCGACCCAGTCAATTTGATCCGCGAGGAAGGCGGCATAGTTTTGACCGACGATGACGAGGAAACACAGTCCAAAGGCGAACAATGGTCCAAATGGGAATGCCGGCGCGACGTAAGGCAAGTCACTTAACGAATGACCTTGCGCGACGAACCCTTTCCGGAAACGGTAATGACTGATTGCGATACCGAGCCATGCGATGAATCCGGTCATCCCGGAAGCATTGAGCAACCAGAGATACACTTGACCACCAAACATCGACGTCAGGAAACAGAGTGCCCCGATGGCACCGGTTGCGAGCAAAGCATTACGTGGGACACCGTTTTTTGAAACTTTAGCAAACATCTTCGGTGCATCACCTTGACGAGCGAGCGTATACAACATCCGTGTCGACGCGTACATCCCCGAGTTCCCGGCTGATAAGACAGACGTCAAGATGACGGCGTTCATTAACGCTGCCGAGAAGGCAAGCCCGGCTTTTTCAAAGACGAGTGTAAACGGACTGACCGCTACATCGGTGATATCGTTTGACACCAAGTTCGGACTTGTGTACGGGATCAACATCCCGATGACGAAAATCGCGAACACATAAAAGAGAAGAATCCGCCAAAAGACTTGTTTCACAGCTTTCGGCACGTTTTTTTCCGGATCTTCCGACTCCCCTGCCGCAATTCCGACAAGTTCGGTTCCTTGGAAACTGAAACCGGCGACTAGGATGATACCGATGACGGCCGGAATACCGCCGACGAACGGTGCGTCGCCTAATGCAAAGTTTTTGAATCCGACCGGTGCTTCCGATGTGAAGACACCGAAAATCATTGCGACACCGACAATCAAGAAAATGATGACGGTAACGACTTTGATCATCGCAAACCAATATTCTGCTTCTCCGAAACCTTTAACGGAGAAGAAATTTAAACCAATCATCAACAATAAGAAGATGGCACTGAAGTAAAAACCCGGTACGTCCGGGAACCAATAGGTCATGACGATTTGTGCCGCAACAAGTTCGACGGCAATCGTGACTGCCCAGTTGTACCAGTAGTTCCAACCTAACGCAAAACCAAACGATGGATCGACGAATTTCGCACCGTACGTCGAAAATGAGCCGGCGACTGGCATGTACGCTGCCATCTCACCCAGACTCGTCATCAGGAAGTAAACCATCAGTCCGACGACTGTATAAGATAACAAGGCACCACCAGGTCCGGCAGCAGCAACTGAGGCACCTGAGGCAATGAATAACCCGGTTCCGATGGCCCCACCAATCGCAATCATCGACATATGACGGGCCTGAAGTCCACGTTTTAACCCTTCTTCGGTTGAATCGAGTTTTCTTTGAGGTTGTAGATTTAAATTGTTCATGTCATTCGCTTCTCTCTTTTTTAATTTTTGAGAGGACACTTTTTGAATCGAATATACAAAAAGCGCCCTCACCTTCCAGAAGGAAGATGAGAACGCAACATAATAAACGGATGCGCCTCATTCTACCGTCGTGAAAGATAGCTCCCCACAAATCACATCTGACTTGTGACAGTATTAGACCTGTTTGATCTAATCCCAATCGATCATCTTCAAAGCGATGATTGATTTCGGCAATTCTTCCTTTTCAGTCACCTCATCTGCCGCTTGACGACATCCGTGATTGTACTCTTAAGAATTGCAACCTCCATCCCACTGGTTGAGTGAGAACTAATTAAGTTAGTTATAAATTTCATTATTACTTCGTCATGTTACACAAATCGTCTTTAAATTGTCAATTCCTTTTTTGAATTTAGTGCTGTTCATGGTAAAATCCCGATATTTTTAGTACACTAAACTATAGAAGTTAACCGAAAGAAAGGATGTTGCATGAATGCCACAAGAACGTGATCAACTGACCTATCGATTAGAGGAACAAATGCGTGTGATTCTCCGGACACTACGTCGGGAACTAAACCGCCTCTTCGAAGGGACTGCGACCCGAAGTGAATTTTTCATCTTACGCAGTTTATCTGAAAATGGTCCTCAACGTCCGACCTTACTCGCAGAACAGTTTGAGCTTGCAACAAGCCAGGTAACAGCTTTGACTGATCGTCTCTACAAAGCAGGATTCGTCACGCGGACGCGTTCGACTGACGACCGGAGATCGATTGTCCTTGCATTGACAGACGAAGGCGAAGCCGCTTTTCGGGAACTTGAAATCGTCCGCCGTAAGTATCTGCAGGAACGCTTCGGTACATTGACGGAAGAAGAACTAAATGTGATGGTCCATGTGTTTGATAAGATCCTCTTGACGATGGACGAAGAGGCTGTTTCTTCATAAAAAATAGCCATTCAAAAAAATATACTTTTTTCTTAGGACAAAGTTCACTTGACTGTGTACTTTGTCTTTTTTGTCGACTTTCCTTGTTTCACTTAACATTTTTCCATTTCTTGCCGTTAGTAAAATGAGTATACTAGAAATATATTACTTAGAAATGTGTGTATAAGGAGCTGGGAGGATTTGTTGTCCATCATGAATAATTTCATCATCAATTTTTGTCTACTGTTTACAACGATCACTCTTTTGTTTCTACCGTTTCGGAATCGACCACGGGTTACCCCGAACACGAATCTGAACATCCGGCTCGTCTTAGGTGCGATTGCTGGACTGATTGCCGTGCTCTTGATGTTCAACAGTATCCAAATCGATGTGGCACGTGTCGATTTACGAATCGTTCCTGTCGTCATCGCCACGATGTTCGGCGGATTGCCGAGTGCACTTGTGACAGGATTGATGATCGTCGTTACACGCTTTGCGTTGACGCCCGTCGAACAAATCGATGCCGCGATTCTTTCATCCATCGTCATCGGATTGTTTATCATGACGATTGCCATCGTCAGACGATACGCCCGAATGACACTCTGGCATTTTGAATTGATGGTTGGTATCGGAATCGTCTATTCTTTACCCGCGATCTATCTCTTAACAAATAGTTGGTCGACCTTCATCAAAATATCACTCGCTTATATTTTCTTTAACTTGATTGCCGGTTTAGTGACCTATCATCTATTGGCGGAGCTACGACGACACTTTGAAAATATTCAGTATCAGCAAAAGCTGGCCATGACCGATGCTTTGACCGGACTTGCCAACCGTCGCCGGCTCGATGACTCCCTGTCTCTTGTCGGTTCAGCGGAAGATGGCTATTCTCTTATCCTGATTGATATTGATTTCTTTAAGCATGTCAACGATACATATGGTCATGACGCCGGGGATGACGTCTTACGCCAACTCGGGACGACCCTCGCGTCACTAGCTCGTCCGGACGACTTGGTTGGACGGTACGGCGGCGAAGAATTTTTAATCATCTTACCCAGTAAACCTGCCCTCGACGCCAAAAAAATCGCCGATCTGGCTCGGACGACCGTCGCTCGAAATCTTTTCCCGACGACAATGGTTCCCGATCTGCAAATCACGATTTCACTAGGAATTGCTCACTCGAGTGGTTCCCATACTTCCCTCGAAGCCTTACAACAAGCCGATAAGGCGTTGTATCATTCAAAAGATACAGGTCGCAATCGAAGTACTGTTTACACTAAACAACTGGAACTCGAACAAGCATAAGCAAACCGCCCTTACCTTCGTGGTAATCGGGCGGTTTTTAAATACCATCCTCTTCTTGATTCGGAAAACCGATACTTTCGACCGTGCCGAAGACGATCATCCGACTCAGTTGATCCGCCATATACGAAGCAGAATACGGCCGGTCATTTCGGAGCCACGATATCAATAAACCAAGTTGTCCACCAATGACATAATTCAACAATAAGTCCCGGTCGACTGTTTGACCGATTCGGAATTCGACCGCTCGCGATTTTTGGACTGACGCTGATGACGTATGGGACATGGGAGTTGACCCCACTCGATATGGAAACGTCTTATACTTCCATCATGGGTATCTATATGCTTCGTTCGTTCGGAATGGCCTTCATCATGATGCCAATCATGACGGCAGGTATGAATGCCTTGACGATGAAGATGATTCCCCACGGAAATGCGACGCAAAATACGTTGCGTCAAGTCGCTGGTTCGATCGGAACGGCCATTCTCGTGACGGTCATGACACGTCAAACGACAGCACACCTTGCGGATGACGCCAATCAGTTCACGACACTTGATCCGACACTTTCGCAACACTTAGGCGATCTTGGTCAACACTTAGGCAGTTCACAAGCCGCTTCGCTCAGTTGGATTTCCCAATTGACGAAACAAGCGACGATCAACGGAATCACGGATGCCTTTTGGGTCGCGACCGTCTTATCGGCGCTTGCCTTGCTTCTATCCTTTTTCCTGCATGGCAAAAAAGAACCCAATCTGGATTAAGACCTTTTAAACCCGTTGACGGCACATCGTCGACGGGTTTTTAATCGTTCGTCTTTGCACTTCCTTCATAAAATCGCTACACTAGGTTCATTGAGTTTCATATCCAAAAGGAGATGCTTTATGGTTGCCTTTCTGCAGTTTTATGCGTTTATCTTTGCTTGTTGTTTTGCGTGGCAAGTCGGACGCCCTTCATCCTGGTCTCAAAAGGTCACACGTGCCTTTTTAATCAGTATCAACAGTCTGTTCATCTTTTTCCGAGCCTCCGTGTCCATCTTTCTGTTGATTGGACCGTTACTGCTCGTTTCTTACGTTTTATTTCCGAACTTATTATACTTTGCAGGACCTTTGTCCATCATCATCAGCATACTTGTGATTGGTTTGCTCGATCGTCTCGTCAGCTTCGTCATCTTACCGATTGTCCGTTCATTCTTCCTGAAGAAAAGCCGGATGATGCCGCAGATACTTGAAGCCGCACTTTATACCTTCTCGATGGGTGTGCTCCTTTATGTGAATTTGACGGTCGTACCCGGCGTACAGATTAACGTGATGATGGCGGTTTTCTTCGGCTTTACCCTTTATTTTGCACACTACTTGTTTGCCTTGTTCCGAATTCGCCAACTCAAGAAAAAAATAGCTTCTTCACCCGAAAAACGCTGAATCGATTCAGCGTTTTTTTAATTAACCATTGACAATGATAATCGTTATCAATTATATTCTAAGAGTACTTACGTCAGGAGATGATCAACATGAACGCCCGACAACTGATTTTAGAACGACGGTCAGTCCGTGCCTATACAGATCAATCGATTCCAAACGAGATGATTGAAGAAATTCTCGAAGCCGCTATTTATGCACCGACTCATAAATTGCGTGAACCTTGGCGATTTGTCCTTGCCAATGCAGATGGACAAGTCCGGTATGTCGACCAATTGATGACGTTGCTTGCTAAACGGGGGCAACTCGATCAAAAAACAGACGAACAACGTCAAGCGATGCGTCAAAAATTTGCTGATGTTCCTGTATACTTGACTGTTTTGTATGAAGTAAAAGGAACAGAAGATCAGCAGATGGAAGATTTACTTGCGACCGCTGCCATGATTCAAAACGTTCAACTCCTAGCGACTGAACTTGGTTTAGGGTGTTGTTGGAAAAGCGGAAAACATTGGTTCACGGATGAATATGCCGAAATGATCGGTGCTTCAGAAAATGAACGTGTTGCAGGAGTCATTCAATTCGGATGGCCTGCCTTGATTCCCCCGCTCAAAAAACGAACGGCTGCACGTGACAAGTTAACGCACTTCTAAACCGGTGCGCATTCTGCGGGCTACCCCTGCTCGCGCCAATCAAGCCCCATTAAATCATCTAAAGCGTCCCTCTTTCCATTCCCTCCCCAAACGGAATCGTAAAAGATGGACGCTTTTTTTGTTTCCTTTGAATCAAAAACAGGTTCATTCCCCGGATGAAGGAATGAACCTGTTTGATCACGCATAGATGTTTTTTTGAATTAGACGGTTTTCATCTTCTCTTGATGCGCAGGCGCCTCCGGGAGTGCTCCCGTCAAGACATGGTCGACGATGCGTTTCGTCGCTTGTCCATCCTGATACGTAAAGAAACGTGCGGCAAAACGTTCAATTTGCTCCGGTTCAAACTGATTCGCTTTGATCCACGTAATGACGTCATGGAATGACGACACGATGGGTCCCGGCACAAACGATTCGTACGGGAAGTAAAAATCACGTTCTTCCTTATACGAATTCAAATCGTTGACCAAAAAGATGATGGGTTTTTTGAGCAAGGCAAATTCGAAGATGACGGAAGAATAATCCGTCACCAAAATATCCGAAATTTGCATTAAATCATTGATGTCAGGATAATCCGTCATGTCAATGATTTGATCGGAAAATTCTGCCGGAACGACCGGACGATTCAAGACAAACGGATGCATCCGTAACAGAAGAATATGATCCGGTCCAAGCTGTTCGCGAAATTGCTGAAAATCAAGCTCCTGATCGTAATGGGCGGTCGTCTGTCCATTCCCGCGAAACGTCGGTGCCAGCAAAATCAACTTTTTCGAACGCCACTCGGGATGACTCGCATATAATTTGTTCTCAATCTGAACCTGTCGCTCTTGATTCAACAACTGATCCGTCCGGGGAACACCAAATGGGTGAATCCGTTTTGAATCCATCCCAAACGCTTCTGCAAACGGTGCGACACATGCTTCTCCCGAAACATAGACTTTCGAGTAGTTGCGATGAATATCGACCATTTTTAAATAATCGTCATCCGGCGAATAGGACTTATCCAGGACACTGTACCCGAACTTTTTGAACGCCCCACACGCATGCCATAACTGAACCACTTCTGTCCCTTTGCGCAGTGACGAGACGTACACAGGATAGTAGTAGTCATCGATGATGAAGTAACGAGCCGTCGCCAGTTCATACGTTGCTCGCATCATATGAAAAACGTACTTCACCTGACCGAACAGATTTTGCGGAAATCGTTTCAATAAAAACACATAGTGAAATCCAAGTTCTCGACTTTCCAGTTCATCGTAGACGGCGCGGAAGTTATCGACGAGTTTGTCCGAACGATACGTGGCGAAGACGACTTTTTTAGGTTGTACCGGAAAAAGTTTAGACATCCAGTACGTCACCACGAGCAGATAGTGGACCGTTCGTCGTTGAATCAACCGTAATTTCTGTTTCATAAAGTGATCCCTTCTCTTCCCGATCTCATGCTTACATACACCATTCCATGACGGTTTTCCCGAAACGGTTCGTCAAATCACTTTCAAATGCCTGATGAATATCTTCGATTTGGCGAATCTGGAATACGCCTGAGACAAGATTCGAGAGATAGGCTGGAATATCTGGATACAGTTGATACAATTCCATCGTCCGTGCAAAGTCAGCCGGTGTACTTCGGCTTGATCCATAGACACGAAGTCCCTTTTCAAGAATCATCCGCGTGTTGATGGCGACCGGTTCTTCTGAAACACCGAGTAACGCCATCGTTCCTTCCGGGATGATGTAGTCAATCATCTGATTGATGGCGTATTGACTGCCGATTCCACCAACACACTCAAAACCATGGTTAAACGAAACACCTTCTGGAATTTGGTCGATATGATATGTCTCGTCCGCAAATGAGAAATAATCCAGTTTGGATTGTGTTTTTCCGAACACAAACAATTTCGCTTCCGGGTATAATTTCCGAAGCATCAGTGCTGTGATGAACCCTAGATTCCCATCTCCCCAAACGCCAAATGTTTCGCGGCGTGGATGGGCGATTTGATCAAAACGAGTCATCGCATGAACCGACACACTGACAAGTTCCGTGAAGGCAGCAACTTCCGGATCGAGATCGGCTGGTACTTCAACCAGACGGTCTGATTTAATGAAAACATAATCCTGCATGTAACCATCATAGCCACTCGAACGGAAACGGCTTGTCCGCAAATAGTTTTCCCCGATGATGTCATCTGTTTCTGACGGTGTATTCGGAACCATTGCAACTAATGTACCGATCGCAAACGTTCCAGACGGATCATGGACAACTTTACCGATTCCTTCGTGAATCATCGCCATCGGTAATTTCTTCGCCAACACTTCAGCACTTCGGCTTCCCGTGAAATACCGTTGATCGGCATGACAAATCGACAGGTAGGTCGGGCGTACGACAACCCGGTCCGAATTGAGTGACCGTTCGTCATACGTCACCTCGATCTGGCGTGGCGCCACGAGTTGATAGACTTGGTTAATCATTGGTGAATCCGCTCCTTCAGAATTGCATTGGCGATCCGCAGATCATATGGCGTCGTGACTTTAATGTTAAACAATTCACCTGTCACCAGTGCAACATCTTCGCCTTTAAGCAATAAAATCTTACACGCGTCCGTTAAGATGGCTCGTTCCTCTGCTGACAACGCTTCGTAATGTTTTTTTAATTTCGTGATTTGGAAACTTTGTGGCGTTTGTCCTTGATACATCTGATCCCGAACCGGAATGTCTGAGATTGTTTTTCCGTCTGTCGATGCAACAATCGTATCGATCGCGGAGATCACGGTATCGCAAGCACCATATTCCAAAGCAGTCGAGATGTTCTCTTTGATGATCCGGTGTGTCAAGAACGGGCGGACCGCATCATGTGTGACGATGATGTCTTCGTCAGACAAACCATTTTTGTTCTCAATCCAGTTGATGGCAGCCATGATTGATTCGTTTCGATCGTTTCCGCCTGCCGTGATGACAATCCGTGTATCATTTCCGATATACTTATCTAAAATATCACGTGTATAGTTGATCCACGCAGTTGGTGTCACAATAATGATTTGATCAAAGTCTTCGTTTAAAAGAAATTTTTCGACGGTATGCACGAGAATCGGACGCTCTCCAATTGAGAGGAATTGTTTTGGACGGTCCACGTTCCCCATTCTTGTTCCTTTTCCGCCGGCTAAGATTGCTGCATAAATCATCTTGTATCGCAGAGTGATCATCCATCAACGATGGCGCTGTCATGAGTCACTCCGCTTCCCTCCCTTATAAAAAAGTTTTTTGTTTCCACTTGCCAGCGATGTGGGTATCTCTTAAAATATGGTCTAATTTTCAAAGAATCCATCAACCAAACCAAAAAAAATAGACAAAGTTCTATTTTTTTTGGTTCGTCACGATATAATGATGGATGATTTCTAATATCACTATACTATGTTCATGCTGATTTTAAAAATCTGTCATTATTGTGTAAATGCATTGTAATCATTTAAGCGAGGAGAGATTGTTTTGACAGAAGAAATACAGATGCCACTACTACAGGCACACGTTAACTATCTAGAACTAGCCGGAACAAAATTCCGCTTCGAGGCACGCCTTTTTGGATTAACTGATTTTCTTCAGGCCGAGCAGTTACTTTTTGAAAATCCAGCTACTCCTGAACTGACAGAAGAAACACAGCCGGAAGATGGTTACATCCAGTCTGAAGCTGCCGAAGAACCGATTCCACTCGAGCGGGCAATCATCTTCCGGAACAAACGAAATAAACGAACGTTCATCCTACGTTTCCCATTCGAAGGCGACTGGGCTGAGGAAACCTTTAGCGGAGAACTCGACCTCAATCACATCACACCAACCGGTCGTCCTTTACCGATGGGCTATTTTGATGCTTTCTTCGCTATCGTCCAAGGAGAATCGATTTTACATGAAGCTCCATTTGGTGATACGCGTCCTTTGATTCCTGTCATCTATCGAGTCGATACGAAACATAGTAACCTGTTGCTTAAACTAGAGTACGAAGTGGTCGTCCAGTACTCAGAATACAGTAATACTTTAAGTTTCCATTCCCTTAAGCAAGGGGAGACGAAACGTTTTATCCGGATGATTGAAAAATTCAATAAAACGAAGAAGAATTGGCGAAAACGGGCGTTCAAGTTCCGTCGTTTTACGTTTAAGGCCATCTACAATGTGACGAAGTGGACACAGCCGATCCAAGAGAATAAAGTCATTTTTGCTTCCGACTCTCGGAGCGATGTCAGTGGGAACTTCGCTTACATCTTAAATGAAATCGAACGACGTGACCTACATTTAGACGTTAAAACGTTTTTCAAACCGAATCTCCAATCACGACGCGATTGGCGCGATAAATTTACGTTACCGTATCATCTCGCGACGGCAAAAACGATTTTAGTCGATGATTTTTATCCGATGATTTATCCGCTCAACATCCGTAAAGGAAGCGATCTTGTTCAGGTCTGGCATGCTGTCGGAGCCTTCAAGACATTCGGCTACAGCCGTCTCGGAAAACCAGGCGGTCCAAGTGCCAACTCGCTCAGTCACCGGAACTATACGAAAGCCATCGTCAGTTCGCATAACGTCGCACGTCATTATGCGGAAGGATTCGGCTTACGCGAAGATCAAGTCGTCGCAACCGGTATTCCACGGACCGATATGTTCTTTGACCAAGACTACATCGCCGAGGCGAAGGAACGGATTTATGAAGAATATCCGATTTTCAAAACTAAAAAAGTCATCATGTTTGCGCCGACGTTCCGAGGAAATGGGGCGAAGAGTGCGCATTATGATTTCAGCCAACTCGATTTGGATGCCTTGTATGAAGCCTTCCATGAAGACTACGTGTTTGTCTTGAAGATGCACCCGTTCGTCCGACGCCGGATGGAGATCCCGGAAGTCTATGCCGACTTCTTCCTTGATCTGACGGATCATCGAGAAATCAATGAGTTACTGTTCGTCTCTGACATTTTGATTACCGACTACTCATCGACATGTTTTGAATTTTCACTGCTCGACCGACCAATGTTGTTCTTTGCCTATGATTTAGAAGATTATATCTCGAAACGTGACTTCTACTATGACTTTGAAGAATTTGTCCCTGGACCGATTGTTCGAACATCTGAAGAATTGATTGAGCGGATCAAAAACGAAGACTTCGAGATGCAAAACGTCAAGGCCTTTGCTGAATACTTCTTCGAACAGCAGGACGGGAAATCCAGTCAACGTTTTGTCGATCAAATCATTCTTGGAGAAAACAAATGAACCAAACACCAAAACCAATGACCTTTTCATACGATCATTGGCTCGGGAACTACAAAGTATTACTGATCTTCATGGTCGTGTTTGGTCATCTGATTGAAACGTTCCGTAACCTGGATGGCAACGACTCCGTTCAAATCGTCTACAACATCATCTACTTGTTGCATATGCCGGCGTTCATCTTCATGAGCGGTTACTTTTTTAAGGAAGTCCGACCCAAACGGATCATTTCGTTCGTCGTGCTTTACTTGATTTGGCAATCGATTCATGAAGTCTATCTTGCCTACGTCAATGAAAAGACGGTCGATGGATTGATGGACGGGCTACTTCACCCGCTCGTCCCGAGTTGGACATTATGGTATCTGCTAGGCATCATCATCTGGCAGATCGTGACCCCTGGTTTCCTGACGCTTCGGTATCCGCTGTTAATCAGTGTGCTGTTTGCCTTACTGATCAATGCCAATCCGGGTTCCATCACGAATTTCCTGTCCCTCCAAAAGGTCGTCAGTTTTTATCCGTTCTTCTTGATGGGGTATCTCGTCAAAGAACGGGGATGGCTCGCTGATGGGCGGATTCGCGATTGTCTGACATCACCAATCGGTCGTTTGACCGGATTGATCGTTTCCGTGTCCATTGCCATCGCTATGGCAGTTTGGACAAAAAACGGATTTGACACCGTCTGGCTGTTCTACAGGGATACCTATGGGGAGTTTGACGTCCCGGTACTGAAAGGAGCATTGATTCAACTCTTTTTATATGCGGTCAGTACCGTGATGATTTTCTCCGTATTAATGATGATTCCACACCGTTCGTTCGGTGAACGGTTTGATCAAATCGGGATTCAGACGTTGGCGATTTATTTGTTACACTCATTCATCGTCCGACTGTTTCGGGATTCCGTTCCACCATGGATTGCCGAATCGCCGGTGTTACTGATTGGTTCCTCCTTCTTGCTCGCTTTGTTCTTCGTTTGGATTTTATCAAGTCGTCCGGTCGTCCGACTGTTCCGACCGCTACTATCACCAAACGTCAATTGGCTGTTCAAGAAAACACTTTGACGCTTTGACTCCCATTGATATGCTCCCTTCAAAAGTAGACAGTTTAGTTATTTCAACTGCCTACTTCTGAAGGGATTTTTTTTATGATCAAGGAAGAACAACGACTAAACGGCCTGAGTTTCCTTGATTTCAGGGTTCAGGCCGTCAGACTATTTATTATTATTATTTCACCTGTCTACTTGACGGACAGCCGTTCAAAGAAGAGACGGCCTTCTTTTGTATTCCGGTCATTCCTTCACAAAAAAGTCCGGCTTTCCGATGATCAGATGCTTCGCACTGAAGCGGATGATGTTGTCCTTGCGCAGCTTCGACAGGACGCCGGACACCGTCTCTCGCGACGTCCCGGACAGACGCGACAGTTCGATCGTCGTGAACGGACAGCTTACGTGAATCCCATCCTCCCGCGTGTCCCCGAGGTCCTCCATCAGGAAGTGGATCGTGTTGATGACGCGCACCGTCGCGTTCGGCGTGATGATCTCCTGGACGCGCCGCTCGTGCAGGTCGAGCAGACGGTTCATCTGCTTGATGATATGAAACAACATGGCCGAGTGCCGCTTCGCCATCTGCTCAAGCTGGTACGTCGGGACATAGTAGACCTCGATGTCCGTCAGCGCTTCCGCCGTGTACCTGTAGAATTCGTCCTCGAATATCCCGCTGTAAGGGAAGAGCTGGCATGGCTTCAGGTAATCGGAATACTGGAGCGTCCCGGCGAGATTCAGCCGCTCTAATCGGACATACCCTTCGAGCAGGAAGTAGATTCGCTCGCGCGGGTCCCCTTCCATGAACAGCAGTTGCCCTTTCCGGTACGTCCGGTGGAAGACGTGCGGCAGAAGCTGCGCAAGCTCCCGTTCCGTACATGTTTCGAAGATGTCGAGACCGCGCAGTTCTTCCGTCGTCACGTTCCGTTTCATCCCGTTCCCTCCTTCACTTGTTCTCCTCACTATCATACATTCCCTCATCGAGCCGTGCGTATGCAGGATGTCACGGTTTTAAGGCAATCGAAAAGGAGCGGCCGCAGTCGCTCCTTTTCCTTCAGACGAGCTGGTTGAACGAGACAGCGATCATCGTGCCCGTCTCACCGGCAAGCGCCTCCTTCACCCGGTCGAGCGAGGTGATGACGGCTCGGCGTCCGTCCTTCGAACGGACGAACTCGAGCGCGGCCTCGACCTTCGGCAACATACTGCCGGGCGCGAACTCCCCGCTTGCGATATATCGCTCAAGCTCCGCGGCGGTCACTTCCCGAAGCGCCAGCTCGTCCGGCTGATGATAGTGGATCGCGACATGTTCGACCGCCGTCAGGATGACGAGCGTGTCGGCCTCGATCAGCTCAGCGAGCTTCTCGGCCGCAAAGTCCTTGTCGATGACGGCCTCGACGCCGACATATCCTTCTCCTGTCTCAACGACGGGGATCCCACCACCACCCGAGGCGACGACGAGATGTCCCCGTTCGACGAGGTCGGTCAACACGCGATGCTCGATGATCGACTGTGGGCGTGGGCTCGGGACGACACGTCGGTAGCCGCGCCCCGCGTCCTCGCGGTAGACATATCCGTTCATCGTCAGGGCGTTCGCCGCCTCCTCGCTATAGAACGGACCAATCGGTTTCGTCGGATTCAGGAAGGCCGGGTCATTCGGATCGACGACGCAACGCGTGACGACGGTCGCGACCGTCGGCGGACTTTCTCTGTGCAGGAACGCATGGTCGAGCGCGTTCTGAAACCAGTAGCCGATCATCCCTTGTGTCATCGCAACACAGACGTCGAGTGGCATCGCCGGGATTGCTGGGATCGACGACGCCTGCTGAAGTAGCAGGCTCCCGACCTGTGGTCCGTTCCCGTGGGTGACGACCATCTCATAGCCTTCCGAAACGAGCCCAGCGAGCGCGTCTGCTGTCCTTGCAACGGCCCGGATCTGCGCCTCAGCCGTCGCTTCCTTCCCTTGCTGAATCGCGTTCCCTCCAAGCGCGATGACGATTCGTTTTCCTTTCATGTCAAACTCCTCCTAGATGGATAAATTGCCATTCCACATTGCGATGAGCGCAGCAAACGCGAGGACCGTCAGTACCGCAGTACCCGTCCATTCCCATTTCGTCAGTCCTTTGATGCCTGCCTCCCGTTGTGCCTTGACGTACAGAAGCGTACCCGGTGCGTACAGGAGCGTCGTCAGCAGAAGATAATCCATACCTGCCGCGTAAATTAGCCAAATGCCGTAGGCGGAAGCGACGAGCCCGAGCATCAGGTCGCGCGTCCGTTTCTCACCCGGCGCATAACCGATCTCACCGCGCGACACCTTCACCTGGAAGAAGGCAGAGACCGCGTAAGGGATCAGGATCGCGCTCGAAGCGAGCGAAAAAGCGAACGTGTAGGCGGCGTCCGAAATCAGGAAGGTGAACAGGAAGAGCTGAATCAAGCCGTTCGTCAGCCAAAGGGCATTGACCGGTGCCTCGTTCTTGTTCTCTTTCGCAAACCATTTCGGGAAGACCCCATCCTTCGCTGCGATATACGGAATCTCGGCCGCAAGCAGCGTCCAGCCGAGCCATGCCCCGAGCACCGAGATGACGAGCCCGATGTTAATCAGGACGGCACCCCATTGCCCGACGACGCTCTCGAGGATATACGCCATCGCCGGACGGTCGATGGTGGCAAGATCCGCATTGGACATGACACCGAGCGACATGACGGAGATCAGGACGTAGATGATGAGTGTCCCAATCAGACCGATCACGGTCGCCTTTCCGATGTCAGAGCGTTTATTTGCGCGCCCTGACAGGACGACCGCCCCTTCGACACCGATGAATACCCAGAGCGTGACGAGCATCGTCGAGACGACTTGCTCCTTGACCGAGCTGAAGTTGAAGCCACCTTCACCGAAGAACTGGAACGTGAACTGGTCGAGGTTGAAGGCAAACAATATGAGCGTGATGAAGGCAAAAATCGGGACGAGCTTCGCAATCGTCGTGATGATGTTGACGAGCGAGGCCTCATGGACGCCGCGCAGGATCAAGGCGTGGACGAGCCAGAGAAGAACGGATGCCCCGAGGATCGAGGCGAGGTTCTGCCCGCCCTCAAAGACGGGGAAGAAATAACCGACCGAGCTGAACAGGAGCGTGGCATAGGCGACGTTGCCGAGCCAGGCCGACAGCCAGTATCCCCAAGCCGAGTTGAAGCCGACGAACGGACCAAACCCTGCACGGGCGT
Organism: Exiguobacterium sp. s128; assembly: GCF_018618815.1. Lineage (NCBI taxonomy): Bacteria > Bacillati > Bacillota > Bacilli > Caryophanales > Exiguobacterium > Exiguobacterium sp. s128. The sequence goes on from NZ_JACSMT010000005.1 coordinate 59,106, forward strand.
AACTGTAGATGCCGCCGTCGAGGTCCGGCCGACGCATCGTCAAGTTTTGGAAGCTGAGTCCGAGCGCGATGATCCCGATGCCGGTGATCACCCATCCGATCAGGACAGCGCCGGCGCTCGCGCCGACCGCCATGTCGGCGGCGAGGTTAAACGCCCCGCCCCCAATCATCGAGCCGACGACGACTGCCGTCAGTGCGAAGAATCCTAATTTCTTCTGTTGTTTCGCTGGCGACGTACCTGATGTGCCGGTCGTGTCATGCGGTTTGGTAACCATAACTCTCATCCTTTCTGGTGTGAGAAATCAGTTCCAAATGTCAGAGCAGTCCGTCATCGTCGCCGCCATCACGGCCTTGATCGTATGCATCCGGTTCTCTGCCTGATCGAAGACGGAGGAATGCGTGCTTTGGAACACCTCATCCGTCACCTCCATCTCGCGCAGTCCGTATTTCTCAAAGATGGCGCGCCCGACCTCCGTCTCCTGATCATGGAAGGCAGGCAGGCAGTGGAGAAAGACGACATCGTCGTTGCCTGTCTTGCGGATCATCTCCATATCGACCTGATACGGTGTGAGCAGCTTGATCCGCTCCTCGAATTGAGCTTCTTCACCCATCGAGACCCAGACGTCCGTATAGATGACGTCCGCCCCGTCGACGGCGGCGTCGATGTCTTCCGTCACCATGATCCGTCCGCCGTTCTCGGCAGCGACCGCTTCCGCGTAGTCGATGATCGAGCGTTCCGGCCAGAGCGATTCCGGCGCGCAGATCCGGATGTCCATCCCGACCTTCGCCCCGCCAATCAAAAGGGTATTGCCCATATTATTCCGGCCGTCACCGACATAGACGAACTTGATGCCTTTCAGATGCCCTCTCTGTTCCTTGACGGTCAGGAAGTCAGCGAGGATTTGCGTCGGATGGTACAGGTCGGTCAAGCCGTTCCAGACCGGGATGCCTGCGTCCTTCGCGAGACCTTCGACCGTCGCGTGGCTGAAGCCGCGATACTGGATGCCGTCGAACATCCGGCCGAGGACGATCGCCGTGTCACGGACCGATTCCTTCTTGCCGAACTGGATGTCGTTCTTACCGAGGTACTCCGGATGCATTCCGAGATCGATTGCAGCGACTGTGAAGGCGCAGCGCGTCCGAGTCGACGGTTTCTCGAACAAGAGCGCGATGTTCTTACCACTAAGGACACGGTGCGGAATGCCTTCCTGTTTCTGCCGTTTCAGTTCTGCCGATAGATCAATCAGGTAATTGATCTCACTTTCTGTAAACTCATTCAATGAAAGGAAGTGACGATTCCGGAGATCAATATGCGCTGTTTTCGACATGATAGGTTCCTCCTCTTGGTTTTAGATATCTTCTCGTACCAACGGACAACTCATACACCGCGGACCACCTCGTCCACGTGACAGTTCGCTCGACCCAATCTCGATTACTTCGATTCCGTGTGACCGTAGCAGCTCGTTCGAGACGTAGTTTCGGTCGTACGTGACGACGACGCCCGGTGCGATTGCGAGCGTATTCGATCCGTCGCTCCACTGCTCGCGGGCCGAGGCGATCGCGTCCCCTCCGCCGCACGGGATGAGGACAAGGTGGTCGAGATGGAGCGCTTCCTTCAACGTCTCGAGCAGGTCGGTCCGTTTCGTGATCGTAATGTCGTCCGCACCGCGCGTCAGCTCAAAGATGTTCATCTGCCCGCCCGATCCCTGTATCGCCGAATGGATCGTGAACTTGTCGTAGTCAACCATCGTGAAGACGGTGTCGAGATGCATAAATGCGCGGGATTTCGGAATTTCAATCGCGATGACCTTCTTGAACTCGCTCCGCTCGAACAGGTTGCGTGCGAGCCGTTCGATCCCTTGTGCCGTCGTCCGTTCCGAGATACCGATTGCGAGCACTTCTTTCGACAGAACGAGTTCGTCGCCCCCTTCCATCGAGAAGCGGTATTCACGGTCCGACCAGACCGGGATGTCATGCTTCGCGAAGCGGGGGTGATATGTGATGATATAGTGCATGAAGAGTGATTCACGCCGCCGCGCCGGTTCCTTCATCCGGTTGATCGTCAGGCCGTCGCCGATCGCAGCTGCTGGATCACGCGTGAAATAGAGGTTCGGCATCGGATCGAGATAGAACGGATATGTGTCCTCGATCATCTCATGCAGGTGCGTCCGCTTGCTGTGCGGAATTTCCGTCTTGCGGATACCCGCCATGACGGCCTCGACGAGCTGCTCGTTGTCGAAGCTGAGCAGATAATCGCGAAGCTTCTCGTACGATCCATTGATGTTCGACTTCGATTCCTCGAGGACGTTGGCGACGAACTGTTCCCGCAAGTGAGGAATCGCGAGTACCTCCTCCATCAGCTTCTCGAGGTAGAGCACCTCGATTCCTCTGTTTCTCAGGACAGCGGCAAAATAGTCGTGCTCCTTTTGGATGACGGGCAGGTGTGGGATATCGTCGAACAGCAGACGACCGAGATGGTCTGGTGTCAAGTTCTCGAGCTCCCGGCCCGGCCGTTTCAAGAGTACCGTCTTCAATTCACCGATCTCGGACGTGACGTGGATTGGTAAATTTCGTATCGCCCCAGTCGTCCGTTCATGTCCATCTAGTGATTGTGTCATGATGAATCCTCCTTTAGGGATATCATTCCTGCTTACACCCTTAGTTTATGCTCACTGTTGAGCATATGCAGCGGGCTTCCGTCCCTAACTATGTAAGCGTTTACACATATGACCAGAACTTTTATGCAAGTGAACGTATCCCCATGCAATAACATTCTGGTCGCTCCCCAATTGCACCCCGAATCCTTGCATTGTTTTTGCATGAACGATTCTTTTTTTTTTCAAAAATATGTAATCCTTCATTTAATTGATGAGTCTGTTAGCAAAAATAAGAGAACTGGCGGATGGACACAGACAAACCTAGACTACGAAGTGAAGCATGGGGCGTGAGTCAGACAAATCGAAAAACTGTAACCTTTTTTGTGGGAGCAGTTCAGAATCACTCCTTTTTACTTTAAATCATCGTTTGTCTGTTTTAAGCTTTTTCAACGCTCTAAATTGACACGGTCTTTCCCTTGAAACTAAGATAGTAAAGGTACATACACTAAACGCTGACAGTAGCGTCCAGAAAGAAGGGATCCCCTTGCAAGCGGATCAACGTAAAAAATTAACGGTCCTGATGATCAATATGTTCATCGCCGTCGGGAGCTTCGGGATCATCATTCCGATTCTGCCCGCTTATTTAGCTTCAATCGGTCAAGGCGGAACCGCTGCCGGTCTGATGATTGCCATATTTGCCGGAGCACAGCTCATCATGTCACCCGTCGCCGGAAAATGGGCGGATCAATACGGTCGCCGGAAGATGATCATTTATGGTTTGATTGGGCTGACGTTATCGATGTTCGTCTTTTACTTCTCGAATTCCGTCACGATTCTCTATATATCGCGGGCAATCGGTGGTGTCGGTGCGGCATTATTGATTCCAGCGATCTTTGCTTACGTCGCGGACATCACGACGATGGATCAGCGCGCAAAAGGGAATAGTTATGTCTCTGCAGCGATGTCACTCGGAATCGTCATCGGTCCCGGAATCGGCGGTTTTCTTGCTGAATTCGATTTGAAATTGCCACTGCTCATCTCAGCACTCGTCTCGTTACTTGCTGTTTTGTTCAGCGTTCTGTTGCTTCAAGAAAGTGACGTCCATGACGCAACGGCGATGGCACCGGATGAAGGTTCGATGTGGAGCAAACTCGGCGCGTCGTTCCATAAACCCTACTTCGTCCCGCTCGTCATCACGCTTGTCATGAGTTTTGGGTTGATGGCCTATGAGTCTGTCCTCGGTCTGTTCGTCGACAATCAGTTTGGGGCGTCTCCAAAAGACATCGCCATCATGGTGACGTCGACCGGAATCATCAGTGTCATCGCCCAAATTTTCGTCGTCGACAAGTTGTCGCGCAGTCTCGGCGAAGGAAAAGTCTTGAACATCTTCCTGTTGATTGCGACACTCGGTTTCTTGTTGTCGTTACTGACAGCGAGCTACGGTGGATTCTTTGCCGTCACACTCGTCATTTTCCTTGCGACATCCATCCTACGTCCGGTCTTGAACACGATGATTTCCAAGCTCGCCGGAAACGAACAAGGTTTTGCGATGGGCATGAACAATGCCTACATGAGTATCGGAAACGTCCTCGGTCCGACACTTGCCGGATTGTTATATGACGTCAACATTCTCTATCCGTTCGTACTCGGACTTGTTTTCCTCGCTGTGACCTTGATTGGTTCTGTCATCTGGCAACGCCGTCAGTCCCGGCTGATCAAAAAAATCGAACAAACGTCTTAATACCAGACAAAAAGCAACTCGCTTCCGATATCACATCCGGAAGCGAGTTGCTGTTTTTATTCACTTGTTGCTTTTAATTCACCCGTTCCAAAATCAGCATCAAAGGCGCGACACCAGATGACGACACGGCTATGTTGCGTCAAATCCACTTCTTTCGGGAGGACGTAGTTTTGGTCTCCCTGATTCCCTTTTAGCGCCCCGAGGCGGATCCCGTCTGCCGTTTCTTTGCCTGGCTCCACCAAGTAAACAAACAAGTCCGGTCCGTTCATCGTTTGAAAATCTTCGAATCGCAGATATAACACATCGTCGTCTGCCGTTACCGTTTTAATCTTTCCTGACGTTTGATAATTTTTTTCACCGTCCACAAACGTTCCGGAGAAGTCAGCCTGTGCTTCTTCGGGAGCCGGTGTTGTAGGTTCCGACTGGTCCGTCTCGGATGCTGTTGTCTCATCTTCTTGTTCTACCGTCGAAGAAGCGGGAGGCAATTTCTCATCCACGGCTTGATGCAAGAACAGCGGCGATACGAGCCACCAACTCAACGCCAGTACACCGACGACCACAATTGCCAATATGATTTTTGATCCGTTTCGCACCGTCTCCACTCCATTCCTCCGCTTGTAGAACTCCTGACCGTTCGTTTAGCCATATTGTTTTTGATGCGCCTTTTTTAATGTTAAATACTCTTCATCCGCCCGGATCAGATTCCATTTTTCTCGGAAAATTTCAGCCGACTTCGCTTTTTCCGGATCGATTTTCCGCTCGTTCAACTCGCCCGTCTCTTTGTTTTTATATTTCCGTCCGCCTTTGTAATTCGTGTACCGGCGTGCCCGTGTGTGTCCCATCTGAATAAATTTCCGCGCCATGTCCATCCCGACGAAGTCTCCGGCTTCTTTGTAATCCAAATACATCTGATAGATTTTTTCAGAAGATTCCGTTGCGATTTCCGGCGTCTTGAATCGCCAGTGCGGCAAAATTTCTCCTTTATACGGTTCAACGAGCAGGACGCCCTGCTCCCCCCGTCCGACGCGGTACTTTTCCGGTTCTTTCCGAAAATCCGTCGTCTCAAAATCTAAATCGTAATCAAATGCCATGCTTATCGCTCCCTTCCCCTAAAGGATTCCCGGGAACAAGCGGCTTTAATCGTGTTCGTACAGTCCGGTCGTATAGACCGCCGTCAAGGTTTTCGCGATTTCTTCAATCGACGCTGTCGTCTCTTCCCGGATCACTTCGAACAGATACATTTCGTTTGCAAAAAACCAGCCGCGTGCAACGAGTGTCGGATTGAGGTCCGAACGGGCGAGTCCACTGCCCTGCGCATAGCGGACGTCGCGGCTGATCCGTTCAATGAAGCGTTCGCGGATTTGTTTCCACTTGGCCCGGATGATATACGACACGCCGATTGCCTGTTCGACGATTCGGAGCATCTCCCGTTCTTGTTCGGCGAGCCGCAGGAAAGCCGTCGCCTGTTGCTCGATTTGTTTTTTAGCTTCTTCAGCTGTTCCTGGCTCAAACGGTTGTTCCGCCACTTGATGAAAACGATCCATGACGTCTTCCATCAGGACGATTAACAGTTCATCTTTTCCTTCAAAGTGAACGTATGCCGTCCCGTAGCCGACACCTGCCCGCTTGATGATTTGTGAAATCGTCGTCGTTTGAAAGTCGTTTTCGAGAAAAACTTCCCGGGCTGCCACCAACAGTTTTTCCCGTGTCCGGATTGTCCGAAGATGCCGTTTATCGATTTTCATGTCGTCTGATTTCATGATTTTCCCCACCTCTCCTGCTTCTCTATCCGATAATATTGACACAATGTCAATTTGTTTGCTACGCTTTTGTCAAAATTGATTACGGATTCATTTTGAGGAGGAACGGACATGCCATTGACCGCTAAGCGTGCGGAAGCAATCGAACGAGACGAACAGGATCGACTGGCCCCTTACCGGGACGAATTTTATCTCCAGGAAGGCTCGATTTACATGGACGGCAACTCACTTGGGCTGTTATCGAAACGGGCGGAAACCACGTTGCTCGAATCACTCGCCGATTGGCGCGAACTCGGGATTGACGGATGGATGAAAGGACGCCATCCGTGGTTTGAACTGTCTGAAAAACTGGCTGCCTTAAACGCACCCCTCGTTGGCGGAAGTGCGGATGAAGTCATGGTGACCGGTTCGACGACGGTCAATCTGCATCAACTCGTAGCAACGTTTTTTGCCCCATCCGGACAACGGACAAAGATTTTAGCCGACAGCTTAACATTCCCGTCTGACATTTATGCGCTTCAAAGTCAGCTGCGGTTGCGCGGACTCGATCCGGCAGAACATCTCGTCCAAGTCGAGAGTCGTGACGGACGGTTTCTCGATGAAGCGGATATCATTGCCGCGATGACGGAGGAGATCGCGTTGATTGTCTTACCGACCGTCCTGTACCGGAGTGGTCAGATTTTAGATATGGAACGTCTGACACGGGAAGCCCATGCCCGCGGTATCTTGATCGGCTTTGACGGCTGTCATTCCGTCGGTGCGATTCCGCATGCCTTTCATGACTGGGGCGTCGACTTTGCCTACTGGTGCAACTACAAACATTTAAATGGCGGTCCGGGAACGGTCGGCGGACTGTTTGTCCACGAACGGCATTTCGGCACGTTGCCGGGTCTGACCGGCTGGTTCGGCTCCCGTAAAGATAAACAGTTTGATATGGATCATACGATGACTCCTGCCGAAAACGCCGGTGCCTTCCAGATCGGAACGCCGCACGTCTTGAGCCTCGCCCCGCAAATCGGTGCACTCGAGCTGTTTGCAGAAGTCGGGATCGACGCAGTCCGGACAAAGTCATTGGCACTGACGGACTACATGATGACGCTCGTCGATCAGGAATTGACGCCGTACGGCTTTGTAATCGGGAACCCGCGTGACGACAAACGACGTGGTGCTCACTTGAGTCTCGAACATCCGGAAGCGGCACGGATCTGTAAAGCATTGAAGGCGCATCACGTCATTCCTGATTTCCGGGCACCGAATATTGTCCGGCTGGCCCCTGTTGCCTTGTATAATAGCTTTGAAGATGTCTATGAGGTCGTCTCGATTTTGAAAACGATCATGGACGAAAAACAATATGAACAGTTTAAGAACGAACGCGAAGTCGTCGCGTAAGGAGGAATTATGAAAGAACACCCTACTGAACTACGGCGTGACTTAAAAACACGCCAATTAACAATGATTGCGATGGGTTGCGCGATCGGAACGGGACTTTTTCTCGGGAGCGGTCTCGCCATCAGTCTCGCCGGACCAAGTGTCCTCGTCAGTTACGCGATCGGTGCCTTCATCGTCCTGCTCTTGATGGGTTGCCTCGCGGAAATGACCGTCGCCCACCCGACGTCCGGCTCATTCGGAACGATTGCCGAACAATACATCAGTCCATACGCTGGATTTCTTGTCCGCTATTCTTACTGGGTCGCGAACGTTCTTGCAATCGGTGTCGAAGTCAGCGCCATCGCCATCTACATGAAATACTGGTTTCCGGACGTTCCCGGTTACATCTGGATTTTTGTCTTTGCGATTGCCTTGATTTATATCAACGCAACGACCGTCAATACGTTTGCGACATTTGAATACTGGTTCTCCGTCATTAAAATCAGTGCGATTTTAATGTTCATGATTCTCGGCGCATACCTGGTCTTCGGGAGTAACTCTCCGGACATCGGTACGCAAAACTTTACGAATGACGGTGGCTTCCTGCCGTTTGGTTTTTCCGGTCTCTGGATTGCCGTCTTCATCTCGTTATTTAGTTTTCTCGGGACGGAACTGATTGCCGTCACGGCCGGTGAAGCGAAAGATCCGGATGTCGCGGTGCCAAAAGCACTGAAGGCCACCGTCTTCCGCTTATCGACATTTTATGTCATCACGATTGCCTTGATGTTGATGATCGTGCCGTGGCAACAGGCGGGCGGTGTCGATCAAAGCCCGTTCGTCAAAGTGATGGAGATGTTATCGATTCCCGGTGCTGCCGGCATCATGAACTTCATCATCCTGACGGCTGCCTTATCCGCGATGAACAGTCAGTTGTATGCGTCGACGCGTATGATGTACTCGTTGTCGAAAGCAACGTACGCACCGCGGATTTTCAGCCGATTGAATACGAAAGGTGTTCCCTTGTTTGCACTTGCCGTCTCGACGCTCGGGATTTTCCTTGCCGCTGTCATCAGCAGCCAGTCGAGTGTCTCTTATCCGTTCATGATGGGGATTTCGATGTTCGGGGCAATCTTCACCTGGTTCATGATTTTCATCTCCCACCTCTATTTCCGGAAAGCCTGGGAACGGGACGGTGGACGGAAACTGCCGGTCCGCATGATGGGCTATCCGTACTTGACGGCACTCGGGGCCATCCTGCTGTTTGCCCTCGTCATCACGACCTGGTTCACGGATTTCCAAATCGTCTTGAAATTCGGAGTTCCATGGTTACTGTTCTTGACGATTGCCTATGTGTTTTGGAAACGCAACAATCCGCCGCAAGCGGATCAAACAAACCGTTCACAATCACTTTGACGTAAAGGGGATCGATTGGAATGAAACAGACGGATGCGACGCAAATCGAAGAAACGATTCAAACCGACTTCAAAAAAGATATGTCTTACGGGGATTATTTACAGCTCGACTCGCTTTTGACGAGCCAGCAACGCTTATCGGACCATCATGATGAGATGCTGTTCATCGTCATCCATCAGACAAGTGAGCTTTGGATGAAGTTGATTTTGCATGAGATGTCGGCCGCCACTAAAGCGATTGCCGACGATCAGCTTGAGCGGTCGTTTAAGATGCTCGCCCGGATCTCGAAAATTCAACAACAATTGATTCAATCGTGGAGTGTCCTCTCGACGCTGACACCGGCTGAGTATCTGGAGTTCCGTGATTCGCTGGGACATTCATCCGGATTCCAGTCTTACCAAAACCGGCAAATCGAGTTTGCCCTCGGGTTTAAGAATGCGCAGATGCTGCGGGTCTATGAGCACGAAACGGCGCTGTTCACTCAATTAACGGCAGACTTGAAGACACCGAGCATCTATGACGAAACCGTCCGGGCGATGCACCGGCGCGGCTTACCGATTGACGAGACGATCCTCAACCGGGATGTCACGCAAGACTGGGAAGCTGACGCGAGTGTCGAAGCCGCCTGGGCCATCGTCTATCAGGACGTCGAACAGTACTGGGATTTATATGAACTCGGTGAAAAGTTGCTCGACATCGGCAGCCAGCAACAGATGTGGCGCTTTAATCATATGAGCACCGTCGAACGGATCATCGGTCAAAAACCGGGAACGGGTGGTTCGTCCGGCGTCAGTTATCTGCGCCGTGTGCTCGACCACCGCTTTTTCCCGGAACTCTGGTCGGTCCGGACAAAACTTTGAGGGGGAATCTTCTATGAACCGTTGGATCGATGTCTCACAACCATTAACCTCGTCCGTTACGACATGGCCGGGCGATACGAAGTTCAACTACACGATTAATTGGAGTAAAGCCGACACCGGTTCCGTCAACGTCGGTCAAGTCACGATGAGTCTGCACACCGGCACCCACATCGATGCACCGTTTCACTTTGACGATGCCGGTCAAAAAGTGATTGATCTTGATCCGGACCTCTACATCGGTCATGCCCGTGTCATTTATCTGCCCGGTCGGACCGAACTTGTCGCAAGTGATCTCGAGGCATTTGATTTAACCGATGTCCGCCGGTTGATCATCAAAACGGACGGCTGGGTCGATAAATCCGTGTTCCCGGAGACGATTCCGGTCCTGACACCGAGTCTTGCCGAACGTCTCGGAGCACTGGGTATCGAATTGATTGGTCTTGATTTACCGTCTGTTGACGCAATCGACAGTAAAGAGATGAGTGCCCACCATGCCCTCGCAGCACACGGTGTCCACATCTTGGAAGGGCTCGTACTCGATGCGATCACACCAGGTGACTATCACTTAAACGCCGTTCCGCTTCCGCTCGTCGACGGTGACGGCAGTCCCGTCCGTGCGTTGATGCGACCGTATTAAAATCAATAGATTTGACTTACACGAGAAATAAGACTCGATTTCCTGTCTAAAGACAGAAAATCGGGTCTTGTTTGTTCCTGACAGCGCAGCTGAATTGTACTTTTTACTTTCAGAATCGTGAAACAAGGCGGCTTTTTGATAGCCTCAAAAGGGATGGTTTCAAAAGCAATCACTCTTTTCTCACGCGCTTTCCTCAGGCGAGACACAAGCCAGCTGTCCTGCCTTATTGAATTCTCTTCATAGTAAACAGCCCCCTCCAACGCTTTGGTAGCGACGGAGGGGGCTGTTGGTTTAACGGACCAGTTGATCCGGTGTAAAGACTGATTGTTCGACTTGTTTTAAGGCATAAAAAGCACCTTGTCGTGCCATCAAATCAGCATACGTGCCAACTTCGACGACTTGACCTTGCTCCATGACAACGATTTGGTCCATCTTCTCGAGTCCTGCGAGACGGTGACTGACCAGCAACAGCGTTGCATCCGTTGCACGTGCGAATAAGTGCTGCAAGATCGTCTGTTCCGTCAAGGCATCGACTGATGAGGTCGGTTCGTCGAGCAGGTAGAGCGGAGCTTGCCGTAAGAAAATCCGGGCAATCGCCAGCCGTTGTTTTTCACCGCCGGACAGGTTTTCCCCTTTTTCGAGCACCCGGTCGTCAAGAGCGAGCAACGAAAGGCCCACTTGATTCAGTGCTTCGATCATCTGATCATCCGTTGCCTCGCTACTAGCAAGCTGCAGATTGTCGCGGATCGTTCCGTAAAAGAAATGGTTTTGTTGCAAGACGACATTCGACTGTCGCCATACCGCTTCCGGATCGATCTCTTGACCGGGGGTTCCCTCAATCCGGATCCCGTCTGCCGGATACATCCGCAACAACAGTTGCAGTAAGGTCGATTTCCCGGAGCCGCTCGCTCCGACAATTGCTGTTTTGCTGCCGGCAGGAAACGTCACGCTGACGTCTCGTAAGACCGGACGTTCCTGATCGGGAAACGCAAACGTGACCTGTTCGGCCCGGAGTTCCGGTGCCCGCGTCAGCTCAAACGAACGATATTCCGGTTCCGCTGTCGCTTCGACCACATCATCGAGCCGTCGCGCCGCATGGCGGCTGTCTTCAAAGAAGCCCGGCAAAATCGCCATTGGGGCTGCATTTTCAAACACCGTCAACGAGGTCATGACGAGTAAGGCCAGGAAAACACCGTCGAGCTGACCGTCGGCGACCAGATAAGCACCGAGACCCAACACAATCCAGGAAATGATCAAGGTGGCGAGTGTATTCCATGCAAGATTCGAGACGGCGTGCAGCCCGTTGCGTTTTTCTTCCGCCACGTACCGCGCTGCGACAGCATTCAGTTCTGCTTCCTTGTTTCCGAGTTGTTGATAAATCTTTAAATCCCGGTAGCCCTGGAACAATTCCGTCACTTCCGTCGACAGTTCCCCCCGCCGTGCCCGAACGGACCGGGCAAAGCGTTGTTCCCGGTAGGCAAACCAGCCGGGAATGACGAATCCCGTCAACAGAAGACCAATCACGAGGACAAGCGCAACACTGAGTGAAAAGAAGCTGACGAAAAAGATCGTACAAAGAAAAACGAGCACTAAGATGATCGGTGGATAGACGACCCGTAAAAACGTATTTTGGAGACTTTCGACGTCACCGACAATTCGTGCGAGCAGGTCACCACTCCGGTACTTCGCAAAGATCCCCGGTGCAAGCGGCTCGAGTCGTTTATAAAACGTCGTCCGTAAGTCACTGAGAATCGTAAACGTCGCCCGGTGTGAATAATAGCGTTCGGCGTAACGACTCGCCGCCCGCGTCAAGCTCGACAGTTTCTGTAAGGCAATCAAGACAGCCAGTGTCTGGATCGGTGGCAATAAAGCGGCTTTTGAAATCAGAAAGCCGCTTGCCGCAAATAAACCGACCGCTGTGACTCCAGCCAGAACACCGAAGACAATCGAGAAGACGATGTCTCGTTTTTGGTGCAACATCAAGCGAAAAATTCCCATCAACTCTTTCATCGTGTCTCCTCCCCTCGTTGAACGGCACGCATCATCGCATACTCCGATTCACGTTCGAGTAATTCTTCATGTGTTCCCCGGTCGACAATCCGTCCTGCTTCCAGAATGACGATTTGATCCGATTGTTCAATCGTATGCAATCGGTGGGCGACCGTGATGACCGTTGCTTCACGTCCTAAAACAGTGATTGCTTCTTGCAGCAACCGTTCCGTCTTGACGTCAAGACCGGTCGTCGGTTCATCAAACAAGATGATGTTCGGTCGTTTTAAGAACGCACGCGCCAAGGCAACGCGCTGTTTTTCTCCGCCGGATAATCCGCGTCCGCCTTCCCCGATCACCGTATCGAGTCCGTTCGGCAACTGCTGAATCAGTTCTGTCAGACCGGCGTCAGATGCGGCCTGTTCAATCGCTGAACGTGATGCCTCGCGTAATTCACCAATTGCAATATTCTCCGCAAGTGTCCCGGCATACAAATACGGATGCTGGGAGATATAGCTCAGTTGGCGGAACCAGCTTGCTTCGGTGATCATCTGACGGGGTTGAGCGTCAAGTAACAGTTGTCCGTCCTGCGGATCGGCGAGACCCGCCAATAACTGAAGGACCGTTGATTTGCCGGCTCCGCTGCGACCGATCAACGCGACCTTCTGATACGGTTCGATCGCAAGATTCAGTTCGGTCATCGCAAACCGGGCATCGCGGTATGAAAAAGCGACGTCCTTTAATTCGATCCGTGGTGGACGGGCTGCCGGTAGTTCCGTCTGTCCGAAGACGACGCTCCGGTCATCTTCCGTCAGTTCCGCTGCAATCTGTTTCGCGGCCGCGACACTGCCCCGTCCCGTATGGAAGGCTGCGCCCATTTCCTTTAACGCCAGATAGTATTCCGGCGCCAATACCAACATCAAAAAGGCCGGGACAAAGGTGATACTTTGGAACAGAATCAAACGTAAGCTGACTTCAAGCGCAATCATTCCCATACTGAGCATCGAGATGAATTCGAGCATCAGTGATGACAAGAAGGCAAGTTTCAACACCGTCAATGTCGCATCCCGAAAGTCGAGGCTGCTCCGTTCGATGACGTCCTGTTGGGCCTTCGCCCGACCAAATAATTTCAACGTCGTCAGTCCCTGTAACGTATCCAGAAATGTTCCGGAGAAGGCATTCATCTTCTCCAGTTGCGTATCGGCCCGATTTTGGGTCATGATCCCGATGACGATGTAAAACAACGGAATGAACGGGGCTGTAATCATCATGACGAGTCCCGTGACCCAGTCATAGCTGAAGGCTGCAATCAGCACCATCAGCGGGACGATCGACGTCTGGATGACTTTCGGCATGTACTGACTGTAATAACTGTCCATCTCATCGACGGAATCCAGTAGGACACTGACCTTTTTTCCGGATTGTCCTTCGAGCATCGATTCAACGGAGTTTTTCGTATATTTCGCGACAAGTGCCTGGCGTAAGTCTTGTTTGACCCGTGCCGCAAGATTCGTCCCGAGACGTCCGTTCCAATACGTGACGCCGACGCGCAGGACAAGCATCAACAATAGGACACCAAGCAACGGAATGACTGCCGCGAACGGATCCCCTTGCAGGAAAATCCGATCGACGATGATGACGATTAAATAGGATTGACCGATGACGGCAACACCCATTAAGACGGCCGCCAGCATCAGTTGTATTAAAATTGAACGCGGAATCGTGATGATTCCTTTAAGTGGATTCATAATCAAACGCCCTTTCACAAAGTGTGAACGACTTTTAGTGAATATTTTCACATATCGTACATTTAGTATACCGAATCCATTCTGTTGATGCCACGGGTATGCTGCCGAAAAGGTGTGACGGTTTTGTGAGAGACATTTTACTGGACAATTCATTGATCCGGTTGTATCGTGGACAATAGTTATCCACGTTATACAAAAAGGAGAATGTTTTATGCAAATGAAAACCGGTGTTGAGCAATCCATCTATGCCATGCTGTTATTGACGTTTTTACCGGATAAAGGGGTCCTGCCGGGCGAATTCATCAGCCAACAACTCGGCGCTTCCCCGACCTATTTTCAAAAACTGCTCCGGAAGCTCGTTCATGCGGATCTGTTGATATCCGTTCCCGGAGCCAAAGGCGGATTCCGTCTGAAAGCTTCCCCTGAACAAATTCGTGTTTTTGATGTCTATGAAGCGATTGAAGGGAAACAATCGTTGTATGCGTCAAGCGGAGTCTTTGAAGATTTGATGGGCATCCAAAACCAAAACATCTGCTTATTGTCCGACTTGATGACAGAAGCCGAACAGTCGTGGCAATCGACGCTCAAACGCGAAACGATTGATTCGATCCGCCGCGAAATTTATTTGAATTGTCCGCCTGACCATCTGACAAAACTGCAAAGCTTAATCGAAGAAAAAATGATTCGCAACTAAAAGGAGATTATTATGATGAACACTACTACACTTGACCGTTATTTTGATTTATTTGACGCTTCCCGGACCGACGAGCAAGCCTTTACGGATTTGATTGCACTATTTTCGGATGACATCACATTCGTCCTCAACGGACAGGGACAACACGGAATCGAAGCGTGGAAACAGTTCGTCCGGATGGTTTTTACGGCCAATCAAGACATCAAGCACATGTACGCCGGCTGGGTTCCTTCAGAAACAGGGGATACGATGGAAACACGCTGGGCCGTTTGCGGTAAGCGGGCGGACGGATCGGTCTTCACGCAAGACGGAACGGATATCGCCCGACTGGATGCAGACGGAAAAATCGTCTACCTTGCCAATGTCCCGGACGATACAGCGATGTTCAACCAATACAACGATTAATCTAAAACAGGCATCACTTCGTTATGAAGTGGTGCCTGTTGCTCATGCTTATAAGTTCTTCGCCTTGAAGGTGTCGCCGCCTTCAATCGTTCCGTTGTCGAATCCTTTTTGGAACCAACGTTCCCGCTGTGCGGAAGTACCGTGGGTAAAGCTTTCCGGCACGACATAACCTTGTCCTTTTTCTTGTAACGTATCGTCCCCAACTGCATTCGCAGCACCAAGCGCCTCTTCCAGATCCCCTTCTTCAAGCAAGTTTTGTCCTTGCGCATGGTGCGCCCAAACGCCGGCATAATAATCCGCCTGCAACTCAAAACGAACGAGGTATTTGTTAAACTTCTCTTCACTCATCTTTTGACGGAGCGGCATGATTTCGTCCGACGTACCGAGCAGTGTCTGGACATGGTGTCCGACTTCATGGGCGATGACATACGCCATCGCAAAATCGCCGGGTGCGCCGTACTTCGTTTGTAACTCATCATAAAAACTAAGATCGATGTATAATTTCTGATCACCTGGACAATAAAAAGGCCCGACAGACTTCCCGGCTTGTCCACACGCTGAACTGACCTGATCCTTATAGAGGACGAGCGTCGGTTCTTTATAGGTCATCCCGTCTTGTTTAAATTCCTTTGTCCAGACTTCTTCCGTGTCGGCTAAGACAACAGAGACAAAATCAGCCGCTTCTTTTTCTTTCGCCGTTTCTTGGTACTCTGTCTGGCTGCCGTTATCCGATTCTGTTAGTCCCCCTAACAGATCAGCCGGATTGCCTCCCATCAAAGTAACAACGATTAGAATAATGATTCCAAGGCCACCACCAATCCCAGCGACTCCTTTTCCACCCATCCCCCGTCGATCTTCGACGTTTGAACTTCTTTCTCTACCCTTCCATTTCATACGCGTTCCTCCTACAAGTCTCAATGCATTTCTATACCCCACATCGTGTTTGTTTATCCTTGATTTCCTATTTTAAGATTTAATTTTATTTTAAACATCTTGAAGCTAAACAATCTGAAATGGCCAACCGATAGTGAGATACATTCAGCGTGTGCATTCGTGCTTTATTTCAGCTGCAACTAAAAATTGGAGGAATTTTATTTTATGAAACGCCGGAATCAGCTTATGCTTGGGATTAGTTCATTTGTTGTCATCTTGTCACTCATCGTTCATGTTTTACACCGATTCACCACTTTTGCTGACGGCTATCAAATCATTCGTGGAAACGTCAGTGCCGCCTCACCAATCGCTCTGACTTGGATTGCTTTGTTACCGGTCATTTGTTTGCTTGCTGCTACAGTCTTGTACCGAATGCGCCCGCGCAGTAAAAACGTACCGCTTTTGTTGACGGTGACGTTAACTTTCTCCAGTATGTCGATTGTCGCCGGCGGAAACGGACTCGTCGAATACCATTTCTCAATTTTTATGGTGTTGGCCTTGATTGCCTACTTCCGTCGGATTGATTTGATTCTTGTCAGTACCGTTCTGTTCGCCGTTCAACATTTTGCCGGATTCTTTTTTGTACCGGCGTTGATTTGCGGTACAGCCGGTTATCCGTTCAGTATCCTGATGATTCATGCTGTCTTCCTGATTTTGACGAGTGCTGCGCTCATCATTCAAATCGCTGTTCAGAATAAGGAACGTCAGGCGGCATCACGCCGCGAAGCGGATGCGACGAAACTGATCACGAATGTCAGTCAGCAGATTGAATCCCTGGTCGGTAGTTTAAAAACCAATACGAGGCATTTACAACAAGCCGCTGTCCAATCGGTCGAAGCGACCAATCAAATTGCGACTGCGATTGCGCCGATTGTTGACTCTGCCGACGGACAACACCAATCGATGCAACAAGGAACAGATCAATTGCATCAGGTCAATGCGGCTATCGCAACGATTCAGTCGAAAATGGCACGGACGGCCACAACGACGGAAAATATGACGAAAACCGCTTTGACCGGAAATGAAGAAATGCATCTGATGGATCGCCGGGTCGAAGCGATGGTCGAATCGACGAATGGTCTGCATACTTCCATCACCGCCATGGCCGGTCGGTCCGATAAAATCCAAAAAATCCTGGCGAATCTGGAAGCGATTGCCGGTCAGACGAACTTGCTAGCGTTAAATGCAGCCATCGAAGCGGCACGTGCCGGTGATGCCGGACGTGGCTTTGCCGTCGTCGCGACGGAAGTTGGTCACCTTGCCGTCCAGTCGCGCAGTTATGCCAATGAAGTGACGGAAGTTTTACAGGCATTGATTGCGGATACCGATCAAATCAAGGAAACGGCAGCCAGTTATACGACGACACTGTCGGAAAACCGACAGATGACCAAGCGTGTCCGGCAGACATTTTCTGACATCACGCAACTGGTACAGGAGGTCGAACAAAGCATCAACTCGATTCAAACAGCGCGTCAAGGAGTCGGTGTCCAGATGCTCGATATCGAACAACGGATGGAGACGACCCGAGCCGCTTCGCTTGAAGTCCGGTACGGCATTGAGTCGACTGCCGTCTCACTCGAACAGCAAACGACCGTCCAACACGAATTTGAAACGATGACCCAATCACTCGGTCAGATGACAAGTTCGTTGGAACAATTGGTTGATGAATTGACCAATCATATCGATCGGTAACCTAAATCAAGCAGGCTCCTCCTTCAGACGGAGGAGCCTGCTTGCATTTTTGTTAAAATTAAGTGGAGCCGTTCTAGGAATCATCCCATCATATCCCGAATAGTAAGAGAATTGACCTTTTTTTGAGAGAGGAGTTCTTTGATGCAGACCTCACTACAATCACTACTCGATGTTGCCCGCAGATTTGGTCGAACCTATCACAAAGATGCTCTCGTGTTAACCGGCGTTCTCGTTTTGATTGTTTTGTACGGCGCCCCCCTGCTGAAACCGGGAATGGTCGTCTTCAGTGATATGTCATTTGGTCTCTCGTCCAATCGTTATCTCGAGGAAATTTTTGGCGCCTGGAATAACCGCTGGAGTACGACGACCTTGTTGAATGTCGCCCGTCTGATTTACATCTTTCCCTTTTATCTGCTCAGTTTACTGTTTGGTGCGTCCGGTCCGATTTTGATCAAGTCGTTTATTTTTGGCTTGTTGATCGTGTCCGCTGTTTCGATGTTCGCTTTAACAAAACGGTTGCATTCGGTCTACGTCTCACCTCACTTTTCTTTTTTATCACTCGTCGCTTTTGGCATCGCCGCTTTGTTTTATGCCTTGAATCCATGGGTCATCACGCGGATCCAGCACATTTATCTCTTATGTGGCTACTCCGTCTTCCCACTCGCCTTGTTGTTGTTTTTTAATATATTTGATCCCAAGTTCCGTGAACAATTCAATCCGAACTTTTCATTATCCGACCGGCTGTCGCGCCGGACATGGATCGACATTACCGGACTATCCGTCGTCTTTGCTTTCATGGCAGCCGGCATCCATTACTTTTTCTTCTCCTTGATCTACATGGGCATCATGGTCGCCCTGATTTTTGCGAAGACCTTTTGGACACGTCGGAAAGAGCAGATCATTAAACCGTTGATTGGTTTTTATGTCCGCTCCACGATTGCCTTTTCTCTTGTTTTCCTATTGTTTAATTCATACTGGTTTTTCATGTATGTCGGTTCCATCTTGACCGGATCGCAAGCTTCGCAACACAACATCAATGTCTCTGATACGTTGATGTTGTTCAGCCGTCATTCTTCGTGGACGAATGTGTTTTATTTAACGAGCTACTGGTGGCCGATGTTCGATCTGACGACGTTACCGCTCAGTTTCTGGTTAGGCGGCGGCGTTATTCTGTTGTTGATTTCGTTTGGTGCGTTTGTCTCCTATCGTCAGCCAATCCTGTTATTCTTCACCGGTCTCAGCATCCCGTTGATTGTTTTTGCGACAGGGACTCACGAGCAGGTCGCCGACCTCTTTGTCTTGTTCGTCACGAAGACTCCGCTGATCGGCGCCATGTTTCGTGACCCCAACAAGTTAGTCGGATTGCTGATGGTCAGCTATAGTTTGTTGCTCGCTTCAAGCCTCGCGACCGTGTTCAACCGCCCTTCCAAAACGTTGCCGCTTCCGGTTTACCGCCTGCTTGCGATTGGAACGACTGTCATCGCCCTCGGGTTGTTTTTCTGGCCGTATCGCGCCGTCTACATGGAAGGTTTTTATCATCCGGTGAAGATGCCGAAAGAATATACCGTCGTTCAAGAACTGATTGACGGGAAATGGCTTCAGTTTCCGATTGCAGATGAAATGACACAACCGAGTACGGGGGTCGCGACACCGACCTGGAATAAAAATCCGCATCCGGACGGCGAAACCAAAGCGACCGGGGACGTCCAAGTCTACGGTTCGCAGGCAAACACGGTTTTTCATCACGAAGGTACCACCCAGACGGTCCGCTACATGATGACGTTCATGCAATATTTGCTCGATACGGGCCGCTCCGATCAAGCCGGGCAAATTGCACAGGCGTTTGGTCTGCAACAGTTCGCGTACCGGACGGAATATACGGGCATGAAGGAGCGGCAAGCCTTCAATAAAAAGATTCTCGCCACCCAACACGATCTGCTCGCGACAAAACAAGTGGGGCTGTTTACGTTATTCGATTTAATCGAGCCACTTGACAGTCGGACTGTTCCACAGTTGATTCTGACCCCATACGGTCTCGAACGGTCAGTCACTTTCTCGACTTTGGATGATTATAAACTTGGTCCCCAATCCATTTTGTATGCGACCCAAGCCCATCAAGACGGCTTATCGTGGTTAAAGAAAGACGACATCATCGAGATGGCGGAAGAAAACGATGTGTTACTGAGTCAGGTACCGGAACAATACTTCTGGAAACCGTTTGACGCGATCGACTCCGCCAACTCGTTCCTGAACTGGGGCAAAACGTTTTTGGCAAACAGTGATTGGCGCTGGTATTTACGGACACAAGGAATCAGCAATCCATCATTCGATCTCGACTTCGGGGATGGAATCGGCTTGTCTTTCGCCTCGGCAAAGATAGATGCCCCCGTCTATAAACTCGATCAGTTGAAGACGAAACAAGTCGCGTCGTTCAACTCGATGCTTGAGGACGAGACATTTTTCAAAGCGGATAATCCGGACATCGTCGACTTATCCCCTAATCCTTTGTCAAAGGAAAATAACCTGCCTGTCCTGCGGGCGGAAGTCGCAGAGGGTGATCCGAAATACATTTGGCAGGTCGCGAAATCCGGCAAGCTGGACGCCTTACCGAACAATGCGTACCGGTTTGACATCACAGCGTCCGGTCGTGGTGTTGACCGGTTGCACGTCAAAGTCCGGTTTTACGATGCCAAAGATCGTGAACTGAATCAGACGTATGTCGTCGCTCCCCGCGACTCCGGTGATCTTGACGCAATCCATCTTCAAGGCGAGTACGTCACCCCGAAAGACGCCAAGACGATGCGGATTGATTTGCTGAGTTTTCAGCGTCCGGAACGGAAGACGTATTGGTGGGTCCACGATATCAAGATTTTCAGTTTCGAGGACTATATGGTACCGAACACGATTGAGATGACAAAAGAGACTACCCGAGGTCGTTATGCCGGTTACGCACGTGTCTTATTGAACCAAAACGGCGGCCAGCTTGACTTTGAATTCAACGACCAAACATTCTCTGTCAAGACGAAGCAAGCGGCAGGCGCAAAACTCGTTTGGGTGCCTCTCGGAAACTTCGTCGCAGACAACACAAGTTCGACACTCCGCATCACGAATACGTCCGGCTTTAATGCCGTTCAAAACATCGTCTTGATTCCAAAAACAGAATGGACGAAAGTTCAGGAACGACTGGAAGAGAAACTTCCAATCACCAAAACGTTGATGGTGCTCGAAGCAGAAAACGCCTTTGATTACGAGGGACACCTTCAATCCGAACGTAACTATCCCGGATTCAGTTTCGGAAAAGGTGTAGCTGCTCAAAAAGGAACGTTACGCCGAACGATTGATGTTGCTGAGGATGGAACCTATGACATCCAGCTGAAAGCGACACGACCGACGAACACAAATGGCCGGTTGACCGTCTTGCTGCGCGATGGGAAAAAAATCATCTACCGGCGTGTCTTGACAGCGCAGGATTTCAAGACGCCGGACATCCGAAAACAAGCGATTGGTCAAGAAACCGTGACCTTCGATCCGTTGCACCGGGATTTTCCGTATCAACTCGAATCTTTGCCGGATGTCTACTCGGCACTTCATCAGATTACGCTGGAAGACATTCCGTTGATGGGCGGTCGTTATGAGATTGAACTGGTGTATGCGAGTGCCGTTCCGTCACTCGTTACGATGGACGATCTGCATCAGTTTGATCCGAGTGAAATCGTCACCGACAAGCCACTTACGGAACCGGAAGCAGCCGCCAATTGTGCGACATGTGTCTCGATCACGGACGATATGTTTAGCGGGAGCGAAAAAGACGGTACGTATCGAATGGAATATGAAGCAACTTGTTCGTGTGACTGGTATATCTTCGCCTCTCAAAAAATCAAGGCACGTCCGAACCATGAATACTTGTTGCAGTTTGATGCGGTCAGTAAAAACGTGCGGCAACGTCACTTGAAAGTCTTTTATCTGGATGAAAAAGACCGTGTCATCGGGACCGATTTCATCAATGAAGTCGAGGAAGACAAAAAGAGCCGCTGGAATCATTACGAACAGATGATCATTCCTCCGAAAAAGGCGGTGCGGATGCAACTCCACATCTGGACACGCGGTAATGAGAAAAAGGCGGGCAGCTTACAGCTTAAAAATCTGGAGTTTCTCCCTTACGATCAACTGATCCTCGTCGATCAGTTTGTGATGGCGGAGCAGACCGGAAAACCGCTGTTCGCTCAAACACCAGCCGAGAAACTTGGTGTCACCCCGTCGTTGATGAATCGACATATTACGAGTCAGGAGCCCCTTGGTCGTTTTACGGTCAACGATTCGCCGACACCGCTCTTTGAGTTGCGTGACGGTGTCGCGCCGATGCGGGGTAACATCGCGCTGAACGGCGTCAGTCAGTTGTACCGGTCCACTCAAGCAACCGCCGATGTCACTGTCGTCTTACGTCCCGTCTATTATGTCGGACTGACCGTCCTGCTGCTCGCGTTCCCCTTGAGCGGGCTGCTGATCTGGTGGATGACAGGTCAACGGTTCGGAGCGGTTCGTCAGCGGTTCCGCGAGAAACTGTCCTCAACGATTCGTCGGCCTAAAAAATCCAAGACATGACAAATACCCTGTACCGACTCGATATGCAGCGGGTCGGTACAGGGTATTTAACGATGCCGTTGATACAAGGCAACCATCGTCTTTAAAAAAGCAATCGAGTCCTTGACCAGATTGACGTGTGATCCTTCCCGCTCGATACAGGTCACGGGCTGTTGGAACACACGCAACCGTTCTTTTTTCGCGGCATACATCAATTCAAGATCAATCGCCAGTCCACTCTCGACGTTTAAATACGGCAGGATCCGCGGGACGACACGACGATTGATGATTTTTAGACCGGTCTGCGAATCGGTGACCCCTTTCGGTAAAAAGGTCCGTGTCAGATTTCGTTTGGCGAAACTGAGCAGACGCCGGACAAGTCCACGGTCTTCAATCGTCAAATCTTTTGTCCCAATGACGATATCATAATAATCATTTTGGGCAATCGTCAGTAAACGGGCGATGTCTTCCGTCTTAAACGAGTTATCGGCATCGACAAATACATAATAATCACTCGAGATGTTTTTCATCCCTTCGATGAACAACCCGGCTTTCCGGGTATTCCGTTCCACCTGGTGGACTTCGAGATACCCGACCGTGAACAATGTATCCGTCGCGTCCATGACGATGGAACGATAATCCTGCAACAACGCTTTCGATTGATCGGAAGACGCATCATCAAAAAAGTTGATCGAAGCATGAATGTAATCTTCACTGATTAGTTCCGCTAATGCTTCTAAAAATTGTTTTACATACATAAAACGTTTCTCTTCGTTAAATATTGGTAATATAAAGGCTATAGTATCTTTTAAAATGGGATATTCAGGATGGATGATATGTTGGATTTCAGCAAACAATTCATTCGGATAGCTCGCTCGATAGGAAAAGGTACGGAGAACCCCATCCCCTTTTACCGCTTCATACGGGAAATCGCCTTTCATCCGTACGACATCCTTGATCAGCAAAATTTTTGCCCGTGAGCGGATACTACGGATTTGATTTAAGATTTTCAACTCGTCTGCACCCATCTGATAGTCGACGATATACAGCTTGATATCATGTTCTTCTTCCGCACTCTGAACTTCTGTAATAGCGATTTGTTCGAAGGAGGCAGGACATTTACCCGGTTGTGTGTAAAAGAGTATTGGATAATAAGGAATCAGAGTTTCGTAGGAAATTTGTCGTCCATGATCCGTGAAAATAGCGATGTGACCTTGGTTCATGCTGATTCATCCTTTCCGTATCATTCAAACCGATTGATGGGAGGTGTTCTGATGACTGGTTTTCTAAACCGTCATGCAGTGATTTTAATTTTTCCAATTCTAGACATTTTATTGAACATCGTCAACTATGCCTACCACTTGTTGTTAGCCCGTCAATTATCGAGTGTCGACTATGGATTTTTAAACGGTTATCTCGCTTTACTGGGTCTGCTCCTTATCATCGGAAGCGCCTTGCAGTGGACGGTCACACGCGACCTCAGTCAACATTTAACGAATCATTATCGTGTTTTACGAAACCGGTTGCTTGCTGTCGTCGGAGTCATTTTACTTATCTTACTGTATGTCTTACCTATCCTTCTACCTTTTACCAGAATAAACCTTCTTCTTGTTGTGCTTACAGTCTTTTTCCATATCTTATTATCTTTCAGGCGTGGTGTCATTCAAGCACAAGAACGTTTTTACGCGCTGAACCTTTCCTATTATGTCGAATCGTTAACGAAAGTGATCGCCACCTGGCTTTTGCTTCAGTATACGAACGTAACCCTTGCCTTAGCCTTTATCTTGATCGGGATGCTAATGGCTTATCTTGTCAGCCTTCTTCAGACACCATTCCCAGAGAGTACCGGTCCAACCCGTTGGAACGGTCTGACGCATTTGATTCACACCCAAGTCGTCATGACCCTTTTCTTTACACTAGACAGTCTTCTTGTAACACGATTTTTCCCGACATTTGCCGGAGACTATTCCGTTGCGTTGCGGTTCGGTCAATTATTGTTGTTCGTCGCACTCTCCTTATCCCAACTGTTGTTGCCGCGTCTCAGCAGTTTCAATCACCAACAGTCCTTTCACATTTGGGAACGTAAGTTGTACCTGTTTCTATTGAGTGGGCTCGCCTGTGCCGTCATCTTTTACGTCACGATTGTCCCGTATCTCATTCCCTGGTTATTCGGAGACGGCTACGATTTAGCCGGACAGTATGTCAAATACATGGTGCTCGTCTACGCCGGCATCACGCTGATCCAGTACGAGGCACTTGTCCAATTTTCGCTACACCGGACAAGCTATCTGAAATGGTTTTGGGGGATTCTCGTCTTATTGGTCCTCTCCCTCTTGTTCGTCCGCCAAACGGTTGAAATTTGGTTGACCGGGCAAGCGATCGTCTTGTTAGGAAGTGCCTTTGTCCTGAGATTCATTTTGCCAAAACAGCGATTGATTGTGAAAAAGGAGGAGCTTTTATGAAACCCCGTCTCTTATTCTTATCGTGGCGTGACATCAAACACCCGAAGGCCGGTGGTGCCGAGGTCTTTACACACGAAATGCTTCGCCGTGTCGCGGATGACTATACAATCACGCATCTATCCCCCGCCTTTGAAGGGGGGCGTGACGTCGAATTTTTAGACGGCATCACGTATGTCCGCCACGGTACGCTCGCAACCGTCATTCCGTATGCGGCATCTTACTATTACAAACACGCCTCTTCGATCGATCTCGTCGTCGATCAGGTCAACACGCATCAGTTCTTCACGCCGTTGTATGTCCCACGCGCTAAGCGTGCCCTGTTCATTCATCAGTTCACGCGTGAAATCTGGCAGATCAACGTCAAGCGCCCGTATGCCTGGCTCGGTGAACAGACCGAGACGCCCCGGCTTCAGCTGTACCGTCACGGACGTGCCTTGACGGTCAGTCAGTCGACGGCGGATGACTTACGCTCCATCGGTTTTTCTAAACCACAGATTACGATTCTGCCCGAAGGACTCGATTTCATTCCGTGGAAAGAAGAGGAATGGCAACCAAAAGAATCGGTCCCGACCTTTTTATACGTCGGACGGATGTCTGCCTATAAAGGAATCGACGATGCCATTCAAGCCTTCGTCATCTTGAAACAAGAATTCCCGACAGCGAAGTTTTGGGTCATCGGTAAAAAAGATGCGCGCTATGTTCAACAACAGCTGGACCCGCTTGTCCCGGAAAAAATCCGGGGAGATATTACGTACTTCGGCTTTGTCAGCGCAGAGGAAAAGCTTGAACGGATGAGTCGTGCGACCGCACTCCTCTTCCCTTCCAAACGCGAAGGCTGGGGCTTGACGGTCAGCGAAGCGGCAGCAGTCGGCACACCGACGATCGTCTATGACGCCCCCGGTTTACGAGATGCCGTCCATTACGGGATGGCGGGTTATATGACAGTTGCCCAGTCGCCCGGTGCACTCGCTTCTGAAATGCGTTCCTGCATTCAAGACACCGAACAATACGATACGATTCGTTATGCTGCACATCGCTTCGCCCAGACACTGCACTGGGATAACACAGGTCAACACTTTCGAAATTGGCTCCAGAACGAACTTCCACTAGTTGATGTGAAGGAGGAGTATGTATGATTGGAATCGCAATGTCGACGTATCAAAATCAAGCCATTATTGAGGAAACGATTCGTTCGCTCCAAGCCCAAGCTTCACCTTTTCGTTGTATCATTGCCGACGATGGATCGACCGACCAAACGGTTCAGACGATCAGACGATTAACACAACACGATGAACGCTTTGAGGTCATCGCTTTACCGCATGGTGAACGCGGGATTGCGCGAAAAACGGCTATCGATCGTCTAAAAGCACTCCACGTCGAGTATCTGTACATCATCGATTCGGACATGGTGCTTTCGGATGACATGCTGAAAAGTTGTTTGTTGTACCTCGAAGCCCACCCGGATATCGGAGCACTTGTCATCCCGGAACAGGCATACAGCGACCATTCGAATTTTTTCAGTCAGGTCAAGGTGTTCGAACGGAATTTGTTTAATATTCCGACGGATCAGCTCGATGCCAATTCGATTGAAGCCGCTCGTTTTTGGCGGCTCGACGCCTATGTGACTTCAGGTGAAATTGATCCAACGCAAATCAGTTTTGAGGAAACACAACCAACCATCCGCTATTTGGAGCAAGGGGGACAAATCCGGCGGGCGACCTTCACTTTCGTCCGGCACAATGAAAAACAGGTCGAACTTACCGACCTGCTCCAAAAGAAACGCTATTACTTTGACGTCATGCCGAAGACGCTTCAAAACGAAGACGGCGGACTAACAAAGGCATTACAGCGTTGGTACTTTTTCCGACCGGTCTTGTATCACAAAACAAATCTCAAAAAATACGTTCGCCATCCGCTTCTTGCTGCTGGTGTGATTTACATGTACATCCGCCTCAGCTTCATCGGAGTCGAGTCGCTTGTCTTCAAACGTGTTTCATGACCGTCCCATTCATTGATTGGTACAAGATATAGGTTCCGAATTGCGTCGGAAACTCAAAACGGTGCAAGCCGTTCATTTCATCATCCGGCGCTTCTTGATTCGGAATTTCCAACGCACGGCGGCCAACAATCGTTCCATCTTCAAAAAATAAACAATACGGACGATTCGCATTGGTCAAAATCCCATTAAACATGACGCCAATATTTTTCTTTCGATGTTTCGTCTCAACGACTTCGGCTCCGACCTTTTCCATGATGCGAAGAATCGTTTCATCAATTTTCAATGGTTTTGTCATCAAACGACTGATGTTTCCGGAATTGACGGCAGCGAGTAACGTATGCAATTGCATGTAGTCGGTCAGAACAATCTGTTTCGTTAACGGGTACAATTGCGTGACCTTTTTCAGCAGTTCGACACCGTCGAGTTGTGGCAACCGCAATTCTGTCATGATGACATCAACATCTTGTACTTCGAGTACCGATAAGGCCTCTTCTGCCGATTCAGCTTCCAGTACTTCCTGATTTCGTTCCAGTAACTTTCGTTGCAAAATCTTTCTTGTCGGCTCATGCGCATCAACTAATAAGTACAGTGCCATCTTTAAAACCTCCAGTTCAGAAAGGGTGTTGGATGATGTATATTCTCTTATTATCAGGTGGATCCGGAAAACGACTTTGGCCGCTGTCGAACGATTTAAACTCCAAACAATTCCTGCGGATTCTTGAAGATGCCGACGGACAAAAACAATCGATGATGGAGCGGGTGTTTCAACAGTTAGAAACAAGTGGTCTAGCGGATCGAACCGTCATCACGACGACCGAAGCCCAGCTCGATGCAATTGAACATCAGCTTGGCACAAAGGTGTCCGTCATCCACGAACCGTCTCGGCGGGATACGTTTCCTGCCATCATGCTCGCAACAAGTTACTTGGCAGAACGGATTGATCCAACAGAAACAATCATCATCATGCCCGTTGACCCTTATGTCGATGCTTCTTTTTTTGAACGATTTTCTATGCTCGATGAGGCCGTTCAGGCTCATCCCGATGCCCTTCACTTGATGGGGGTCGAACCGCTTCATCCGACGTCGAAATACGGCTATATTATTCCTGAATCTACAAGTCCGATGTCTACGGTTCAACAATTCCGTGAAAAGCCATCCTTGGAGACTGCAGTCGAGTTGATTGATCAAGGAGCGTTGTGGAATTGCGGGGTATTCGCCTGCCGGCTTGACTTCTTAACGGAACGACTGAACGAGCAACAGGTGCCTGTGACGTATCAGGACTTACGAACGGCGTATGACTTGCTTGAGAAAACATCGTTTGATTATGCCGTCGTCGAGAAAACAACCAACCTGTTTGTCCACCGGTATGACGGATACTGGAAAGATCTCGGGACCTGGAATACTCTGACGGAAGAAATGCCGAGTTCGATTCATGGCAATGCGCGATTGATCCATTCCACTAATACGCATATCGTCAATGAAATGCAAGTGCCTGTCCTCGGAATCGGCTTGACCGATTTAATTGTTTCGGTCAGCCCCGACGGTGTCCTCGTTTCATCAAAAGATGAAACGCCTCATCTTAAAGATTATCTTGTCGATCAAGAACTGCCCCCGCAATTTGAATGGAAACGCTGGGGGTATGCGACGATTCTTCATCAACAACAACTTGAAGACGGACGGTATGCCGTGACACGTCGTCTGCATATCCAAGCCAACCACCAGATCAGTCATCATTACCATGCTCAGACAGACTCGACGTGGAGCATTCTTCAAGGACAAGCCGAAGCGATCATCGACGGGGAACATCAATTGCTTGGTCCCACTTCCGTCGTCCACATTCCACGCGAGGTGCCGCATACATTAAAGACATTGAGTGACTTGATTATGATCGAAATCAAATACTCCATCGACTGGACGGAGGAAGACAACTATCCGCTTCCGATCTCACTCGGTTCGAATTAACGGCGGCACGTATCGCAAAAGCGATACGTGCCTTTAACTTGGAAACACCTCACTTGTCACGCACTCCAGTTGTCCGGAGATGCGGTATTCCCCCGCTGAACAGGGAATGAAATACTGATCCCCTTTTTGCAAGAGACGTTGTTCAGAATGATTTGCCGAACGCAATTCCCCATGACCTGACACGACGGTGAGCAGCCGAAACGTCGGACTGTTGGATAAGCAGTAGTCCGCCCCCTTGATGTCATGATGGATGACCGTGAAGAACGGGACTTCCAGTAACGTCGTTTTCGTCCCAGAAGTCGTCGTCTCCTGAATCGGTCGGATCGTCAACGGTTCATCCGGAATCGTCGTGACAGCGATTGCTTTTTCGAGGTGTAGTTCACGTCGATTTCCATCCGCATCAAGACGGTCATAATCATACAGTCGATACGTCCGGTCACTCATCTGTTGAATTTCGAGCAACACGATTCCCGGACCAAGCGCATGAATCGTTCCACTCGGAATGTAGATGAAATCTCCTTTGCGGACAGACTGATGACGAAGACAGGCATCCCACTCCTTCCGCTCAGCACACGTCACGAGTTCTTCGCGACAGGACAGATGGTGACCGACGATGACTTCCGCCCCTTCCTTCGCCTCGAGGATATACCAACATTCATTTTTTCCGTACGGTTCCCCTTCCAGTCGTTTGGCGTCCGCATCATTCGGATGGACTTGAACGGATAAATATGACGAGGAATCGAGC
Source organism: Exiguobacterium sp. s128 (assembly GCF_018618815.1). Taxonomy (NCBI): domain Bacteria; kingdom Bacillati; phylum Bacillota; class Bacilli; order Caryophanales; genus Exiguobacterium; species Exiguobacterium sp. s128. The sequence continues at coordinate 88,691 of NZ_JACSMT010000005.1, forward strand.
AGCTTGACGTGTAAAGGAAAAGCATCCAATGCGTATGGACCAAACAAACTTGTCCGGTGATTCTGCCATAATTGATCTAACGTCTGTCCTTGATAGGGACCATCCGCTAAAGGAGTTCGTCCGCTCGGATGTGCCGAAACCGTCCAGCATTCTCCGATTGATCCTGCCGGTAAATCGAAATGAAACAACTCTTCAAGACGACGACCACCCCAAATCCGTTCTTTGAATACTGGCTCGATTTTATACATAGACACCGCGAACTCCTTGATTGAAAAAGGAGTAACGCCCACCTCCATTTCTTCAATTCGTTACCTTTATATACCCATTTATATACATTTATCAACAAAAGAATGGTACGCCACAGAAAAAAATCCCGCCTGAATGAAAGGCGGGATTTCGTTCTCAGTTCATAGCGTTTCGATGATTGTGAGCGGATCTGTCCGTTTTGTATAATCCGCCGGGACGTCAGCAATTGAAACTTTACCGGACGGCTGAATGATGAACGTTGCCGGTTTCGGCAACTGCCAGTCCTCGTTACCGTTATGGCCGGCAACGTCAAGACCGGATGCCTTGTACACGTCGATTAAATAGTCCGGCATGTCGAACACAAGGTCGAACTGACGGGCGACGACGTTATCGACATCACTCAACACTTGAAATGCCAGGTCATTTTTTTCCTGCGTCGAGAGCGAGTGATCCGGTGTTTCCGGACTGATCGCTACTAGCGTCGCTCCTTTTGCCTCAATTTTTTCTAATTCCCGTTGGTAGGCCCGGAGCTCCAAATTACAATACGGGCACCAGCCTCCCCGATAAAACGTTACGATGACCGGACCATCTTGCAGCAGTTCCTCTAACGACACGGACTGACCGGATGCACTCGGCAACGTGAAGCGGGGTGCCTCATCTCCGACGCTCAATCCTTTGGCACCATCTGATGCGGCTAACTCGTTTGTCGCTTGTGCCATCAGTCGTTGTTTTTCCTGCGGCGCCTTTTGACGAAATTGTTCTTGATACGCGCGGATTTCTTCGAGCAATGTAGACACGATGTGTCCCCCTTTATGTTTGTCTTACAGCATAGCAGGGACTTCCGCAATCTGTCCGTTATTTTGCTCCGTCCGGTTTTTTGCGGAATTTCTTAATGAAGCCCATCAGACTTTCCGGTGTCAGTTCGAGTTTATTTTCATAAGCGTATTTCGTCCCGTATCCGAGCGCGATTGTCGCCGTCGAGGCGACACCGGCCCCAATGATTGCTCCGTATCCTGGGACCATCTTCGCCAGTTGCCGGAACGCTGTTTTCCCGGAGTTGCCGACAATCGTCACGACCAATAACTCCTTCGCACTTTCCTTCGAGAGATTCCGCTCGTACAAATTTGACAGCTTCAGCATCAGTCCGATTTGAATCGATGTTAACGGAATGATGTCGGCTCCCGGAAACGGTACCGCTCCAATTGCTCCAGCTGCTGTCCCTGCTCCGACGATCCAGTTGTTCGCAATTTTCCCCCGCAACGCCGGATCGATCTCGCGAACAAACAGATTATCCTTGTTGAACTTTTTTAAAATGTCGAGCACCTCACGCCGCAGACGGTCAATGTTCGTCCCGTCCATCGCGGAGACCGGCACGACTTTCGGTCCCGGTAACTTCGATTCGATATGCGACAAAATCGTCGCGAGGTCGTTCGTCGCATCGATTTTCGTGACGACGATGACGATGTTTTTATTGTGGGCATAAATCTTCTTGAAGTTTTTTGTTTCCGTTTCCGATAAGACGGTCCCGGCGGCGTTCAAGAAGTAGAGAATGACATCCGCGCTTTGGTAAAACTTCCATGTCGTGTCCGAGTTTAGGCTGTTCGCATCGTTCAGTCCCGGCGTATCGACGAAGACGACCTTATCTTCCGGATGTTGCCGGATTTGATCGATCCGTGTCGTCTCCCCCGGTTTTGCTCCAACGGTCGCAACTTCCCGACCAAGGATCGCATTCAGCGTCGAGGATTTGCCCGCATTGACGTCCCCGATTAAAGCAACAGTCACTTCTTGTTCAAGTGACTGGTTAAAGTCGCGGCGTTCTGACTCAAACGATTGGTCAAACACTTCTTCGAGTTTTCGTTTGCGTTTCTGCTCATTGGTCTCAAGACCTTCTCCAAAAAAATCATCCATCTTTATCCCTCCTGAAAATACCTGCTGTCGGTCTTTTCCCGTTCTCCATTGAAATCATCCTTGAAAAGAAGGTCTATTTTCATCCGTTGGTGAATATTACCAGTAACTACTTACGAGATGAGGATCTGATCATGAAAACATACAGCGTCTTTTTGCTGACGGCTACCTTCTTATTGAGTGGCTGCACATCACCAACAAGTGATACATTGACCGTATCTTCCATTAAATTAAAAGCCGGTGAAAAAGTTTTTGCGGAAATCAATGATCAAGATATCGCTGCTTATCACTTAAAAGGTAAGCTGAACAAAAACTATCTGTTAAAAGGCGTGGAATATTTGCCGAACCACAAAGAACGGACACTCTTTTCCATGGAAATTGAACCAAAGAAATACGATTCGACACTCCGAGTCCTTCAATCCTCTTCAGCGAAATACATTCACTTTGGCGCGAATCTAGAAGGCGGAAGTATTCGTGCCCATGAAGCGTTAAAACAAAAACCAGTTGCCTTCAGCACTACGGGTCCTAGCTCGAACTTCACGCTGAGTGATTATGACGTGCTGTTGCTTCGTCATGTATCAACAAGTGGTAAAATCGAGACGCATTCACTCGAAGATATCCATGGTCCTGAGGATATTGATGTGAAGAAGGACGAACAGATTTTTGCGCTTGTTTTAAAAGCAAGTGAATGACTTTAATTTTTAAGACACAAAAGGGAGGCGGACACTAACATCCATCTCCCCTTTTCATATAATTCGCTTCGTTTTAAATCTGACTTCTGCGTTCCAGTAAAATCGTATCCCGCCAGACGCCGGCCAATTGTCCGATCCGTTCCCGCCGGCCGACTTCCCGGAAACCAAACCGGTGGTGCAACTTCAGACTGACCGTATTTTCCGGAAAGATTTGTGAATGCAACGTCCAGATCCCAGCCGCTTCACTCGCTTCGATGACAGCATGCATCAATGCGGTGCCGACTCCTTTGCCACGGGCATCTTCGTCAATATAAAGACTGACTTCCGCCACGCCCTGATAGGCGGGAATCGACGAAAAGGGACTAATAGCGACCCATCCGAGCATCTTCCCGTCTTCTTCCGCCACCAGCCGGCTGTGTATGTGATGATGGGCATCCCAGTAGTCAAACGACGGTACTTCCGTTCGAAACGTCGCATTCTGCGTCTTTATCCCCTGTTTGTAAATCCGACCGACTTCCGGATAATCGGCTGCGGTCATTGCCCGTACATTCATACTCTCCCACTCCTTGTTAAATCGATATCCGTTTGGAGTTCGACGTCCGGTTCGGTTTTCCTGTTAGTTAACCGTAAACGGGATCGGTTGCAAGGCCAGTGGTGTATTGAGCACAGTATTGCTGTACCCAGTTTCGAGATAATATTCTTCCCGCGTGTGTTCGGACGGTTCCGGCAGGCGGAACGTCGACCGGAACCTCTGTTTATTCGCATCTAGAACGGTGACTTTCGGCTTAATTTCTCGAACGTCCGGCGGTTCTGTTCCTTCAAAAAAGACCTTATCCAGGCTAAGATCTTGTTGCTTAAAACGTATATCGGACCGCCATTTCCTTTCCGAAGCGGTCGCCGTAATCAACAAATCCGAGTCGTTCGTACAGACGGTGCGCAACTTGATTGTCCAGATGATAACCGACTACAATGCATGCCACTTTCGGAAGCTGTTGCATTTCTACAAGCAACAACCGCATCGCTTCCCGTCCGATTCCTGACCCTTGATGACGGCGGTCAACCATCAAGCGGTAAATCCAGTAGCCATCCAGTTCTTCCCGCTCCGTATTGTACATCAAAAATCCGACCAACTCATCCGCTGCATAAATCGCCTGCATGACGAGCGCCGGCTCAAAACCGGCCTGAGCAATCGAGTAGACGTTCGGTTCTAAAAATCCCTGTTGTTCTGTTGTTAATTCGAGTGCACAACAGGCTTCCCAGTTCTCGTTCGTGACTGGTCGTAATTCAATCTGCATATCCATTCCCCCCGTTTTTTAGAAAACGGGTTACGCATCGCGCCCCGTTTCCTGTTTTGTTTGCGTCATGTTCACCATGATCGCCTCCTTTCGTAATCTTTTAATTATTATCGGATGGTATCCAGGATATGTTAAATCCATCTCATTACTTAGATTTTATTTCGAGGTTGTCCGAACTACCTCTTTCGTCCCAAGCAGCGTCACAAGCTGATCAAGCCGCTCGATCGTATAGGTCGGCATCAGTTCTGCCGGCGCCGCGGCATGAGTAGGATTAAACCAACATGTCGCAATCCCTGCCATAATGCCGCCTTGGATGTCTGCCGTCAACGAATCGCCGATAATCATGGTCTGTTCGCGCGTCGCATCCGGGATCCGGTCAAACACATAATCAAAAAAGGCCGCCATCGGCTTTTGATAACCGGTTTCTTCTGAGACAAAAACCCCGTCAAAATAAGGCGCGAGACCAGATCCTCTAAGTCGTGCCCGTTGTGTCACCGCGACACCGTTCGTCACGACATACAACTGATACTTCCCTTTGAGCACATGGAGGAGTTCGATCGCTCCTTCGATTAATTCTGTTCCACGGCTTAAGTAGGTCCGGTATCGTGCATCGATTTGACTGCCGTCGACCGTCCGGCCCTGCTCGGCAAAAAACGTCACAAAACGTGACGTAATCACTTCATTCCGTGTTACTTCTCCCCGTTCAAGCGCTTTCCATAAAGATTGGTTAATCGTCCGGTAACGGGCTTCCCGCTCTTCTGTCCACTCGAGCTGCTCGTCTTCAAACAATTGTCGTAAAGCAGAGCGTTCCGTCGCATCAAAATCAAGCAAGGTATGATCGATATCAAATAACAATGTCGTGTAATTCATTTATTAGGCTCCTTTTCGTAACATCCGTCGTTCAGTCAATTTGCCGCCGAGTTGGAACAATAAAACACCGCCGCCGATCAGAACCACACCGACAGCTTTTGTCCAGGTGAACGCCACTTGATCGAGTCCGAACCAGCCAAGTGTGTCCCAGAGTAAAGCAAACAGGATTTGTGAGACCATGACGATTGAGATCGCGTAACTCGGTCCGAGCTGTTGCACTCCTTGCGTCACACACAAAACGACGCCGACGCCGATAATCCCGCTGAACCAAAACCACGGTTGCATCCCGTTCATCGAAAAAAGTCCGCCGCCTTCAACGATCAATCCGATCGTCAGGGAAGCGAGGAATCCGAGACCTAACACGAGTGTCGTCGTCGCCCATGCCCCGACCCGTTCCTTGACCTTGGCATTAAATGTATTTTGGATACAGACCATCATCCCGCCGAATAAGGCGAGGACTATTCCAAGCGTCATCTTGTTTCCTCCTCACTCATAGATACTTTCGCCGACCCGTTCCGTCAGACCATTCCGGTCCACGATCGTAATCGTCCGGTTCGTCCGTTCAATCAAGCCGTCCTGACTGAATTGCCGTAAGACACGGTTGAGGTGACGATAACTCGTCCCGATCAAATCCGCCGCATCGACCAGATCACTGACCGGTAACGTCGGTGTTTCCGGTGTCATCGACAGGAGATAACTGGCGAGCCGGACCTCGACCGGATACAGCAGGTTAAAACTCATCGAATGCGACTTCAATTCAAACTTCATCGTAATCGTCTCGAGTAAAAACCGAAGCAGTGCCGGATTGTCCGTTCCCTTTTGCTCGAGTGCCGCATAGGAAATGCTGACTGCCGTGACCGGTGTGACGGCTTCGACTGTATTCATCAACGGGGTCCGGCGAACGTATTCGATGTCGCCGACCAGATCAAACGGATGCTTAAACGATAAGACGAGCCGTTTTCCAGTCGCCGACATATGGGTGATTTTCAGTTTCCCCTCGAGCAACAAGTACATCCGGTCCGCCGCATCCCCTTGACGGCACAACCAGTCTCCTGCTTGAAAAGCGACCGGTTGTAAATGCTCACGCAACCCGCCGGCAAACACTTCCGTCAATTGAAACCGTTCCAAATACTCGTCCAGTTGCGCTTGTTCCACGTTGTTTCCCCCTTACCACTTTAAGATCAGCACGCCGCCAATCATCATCAAGATTCCGATGACTTGCGGCAGCTGGAGCCGTCGTTTGATCATCCCGAACCAGCCGTTCCAATCAATTACCAAAGCTAATCCAAGCTGAGCAATCAGGAATAAAGAAATCGTCAACGTCACACCCATCAAATGAACGGCCGTCATGTTACTGAATAAGACCGCTGCCGCTAAGGCACCACCGGACAGATACAGCAATTTGACCTCTTTCATCTGCCGAAAGGTCCGGTCGCGTAAGATCAGTGTAATCAATAAAGCGACGATAAAACCTGTCATCTGAGTCAATGTCGCCGCTTGCCACGTGCCGATGCCGTTACTGATCCGGGCATTGGCAACGCTTTGGAGCGTCAGAAAAAAACCACCGCTGATTGCAAAAAGAACTCCCCGCATCCGTGTTCCTCCTCTCCTGATTTTTCTTATCTTCATTTAAACGGAATTTGAAAAACTGTTAAAGGACATTTGTCCTGAACAATCATTCATAACCTCTCCATGAAAAACCGCCTCATCGTGATGACAGGCGGCATCTCAATTAAATTTTTTTGACGAACTCCGACTTCAACTTCATCGCACCCAGTCCATCAATCTTACAATCGATGTCATGGTCCCCATCGACGAGGCGGATTCCTTTGACGCGTGTCCCTTGTTTGACGACAAGTGATGTGCCTTTCACTTTTAAATCCTTGATGACGGTGATCGTATCGCCGTCGTTCAGTACATTTCCGTTCGCGTCGCGGATGACGTTGGTTTCTTCTGCCACTTCCGTATCCGCAGCTGTCCATTCATGGGCACATTCCGGGCATACGAACAGGTTACCATCTTCGTATGTATACGTTGAACCGCAGTTCGGACAATTTGGGTATTCATTCATATCTCATTCCTCCAATACTTGATTGATTCTTTCACTTGAGTATAGCAAAAGAACAAACAGCTTGTTGCAGGAAAAAAGAGTTGGTTGGAAACAGACAAAACGGGAGACGGATGTTGGAATCCGTCTCCCGTTAGCATCTGAAACTGACTTTCGTGTCAGCCCCTGCGTTTATTCACTTTCCAGCTTTTTGATCGCTTCGTCGAGTTTTTCCTGATCCTCATCCGTCAGCTTCGGATACTGCGGGTCGATCTCACGCAGGACGTCGTTCATGACTTCCGTCACGATATAGCGTGTGAACCACTCGTCGTCTGCCGGCAGGATGTGCCACGGCGCGTGTTCCGTCGATGTATGTGAAACGAGTTCGGCAAAAATGTCCTGGTACTCGTCCCAATGTTCCCGTTCTTCGACGTCGCTGAACGAAAACTCGAAGTTCTTCTTCGGGTCTTTGATCCGTTCGAGCAACCGTTTTTTCTGCTCGTCTTTTGAGACGTTAAATAGAAACTTGACGACGCGGAAGCCGTTTTCGACGAGATACCGCTCAAAGTCATTGATTTGACGGTAACGCATCTTCCAGACATCTTGATCGTCCGGCACTTCTTCTTCTTCCAGTAAATCATGAATCCGCGGTGCGATAACTTCTTCGTAATACGACCGGTTCAAAATACCGACTTCACCTTTTTCCGGCAATCCTTCATGGATCCGCCAGAGATAGTCATGTTTTTTCTCCGTGTCGGATGGTTTCTTGACCGAAATCGTCCGCAAGCCTTGAGCATTCAAGTTCGAGAAGATATAACTGATGGCTTCATCTTTCCCGCCGGCGTCAATCGCCTGCAGGATGACCAAAATCCCGTTTTTCTCTTCCGCATGCAGACGCCAATGGAGTTCTTTTAACTCCTCGACGCTTTTTGGAATATGTGTTTCCAGTAATTCGTCTTCCGCAATCCGTTCTTCATCCGATGTCGGATAGTCCGATAATCGGATCGATTCACCTGGTGCCACACGATATTTTTTGATGTTCATGATAGTCCCCCTTGTTTTAAGTACGTAAGGGATATTTACCCAAAGCGTCTGAATCAGAAACGTTCAGATGAACTTATCTTTATCATAATCGCTGGGGCTAAACGTTCGTCAATTGTTTAAAATGGGTATCGAGCGCTGCTGCGACACGCAGACCAGAGATGACGGCACTCTCGACCCGTGTCCTTCCGGACGTATCTTGCGGGTCAAGGAAGGCATCTCCCGCGAGCCAAACAGGGTGCCGATCGAGCTTCAGATAAGGGGTATGGAAAACGTCCCGCGCCTGTGCATACCGCCAACGTTTCAGCTGTTTTGAAATTATTTTGACTGGTCCAAGTTGCTTCTGCAGTAACTGTTCGATTTCCGTAAGCGTCTTGTCTTCCCCTTTGTCATACCAGGCTTCACTCCAATCACCTGTCATATAGACGCTCAGGAGTGGGGTGGTTGAGACTTCTTTTTGCGCATTGTTGACGATTTTCAACATTCCGGATACGAGACCCTCGTCGAGTAGACCAAATTCGCCAATGTCGAATGCCTCTTGAAGCTCAAACAGCCCCACGAAAGTCGGCTCAAACGTCACTTTTTCGAGACGGGCGTGATCGGTCTCAACGAGCGTCAGTGGTGATGCCTTAAATAAATCATAGGCTTGCGGAACGGGTGCCGTTACGAGAATCGCATCATATGTCCGTGTTTGTTCAGACGAGATGGTCTGAAGACCGGGCTCATCCGATATGATTTGTTCGACTTGTTCGTTCAAGTAGACCGGAATCCCGTTGGCAATCGATTGAACGAGCTGATTCATCCCGTTGACTGCGATATAGCGTGGAAAATCATCGCCGAACCACTTCCGGATCCATCCTTTTTCGAGCCATTCGTCGACTTCTTGCGCGAGTTCGTCCGTCCGGACCGTAAAGAAGACGGCGCCATGGTCCGCTGTCCCTTGATTAATCCGTCTCGTCGCCATCCGTCCCCCGACACTCTGGCTTTTTTCGATGACCTCGACCGCATATCCTTCCGCCAACAGTTGACGTGCCGCAAAAATCCCGGCGAGTCCGCCACCAATAATCCCAATCCGTTTTTGTTGTTCCATCCAACTTCCCCCTCTACTTGCTTCATTTTTCCAAGTATAACGGTTTGCCGGTCAAACAACGTCTTTTAACGTTCTTCGAATATGCTCGTCCGTTCCAACTCTACCAGTAAGCGGGCATGGTTATTGTTAAAAAACTGTTGATGGTGTTCCAGTCCGCGCTTAACACACCAGCCGATTCCCGTCAGTGCTTCAAAGAGACGGTAGTACGGCAAATAGACTTCGATTGGTTCCGGTGTCCGGACCTGTCCGTATCCGTCTTGATAGGCATCAAGCAAGGCTCTTCCCCCTTGGAACACATCCCGATCGAGTTTCGTGAAGTCGATTTCCGTCGCCCCGAAACGTGCTGTCTCGAAGTCAATCATCCCCGTCAATGACTCGCCGTCTGCGAGCAGATTGCCGAGTCGAAAATCCAGATGAACGGCAACGGAGTCTGACGGAGTTGGTAACTCACGTTCACGCCGCTCTAATTCCGTAAAGGCGGCGTGATACAGAGCGGGTGATAAAACGTGTTGGATGGCCGGTTGGAACGAGGTCAATTTCGCGTTCCGAAAAACATGCCAGTCCTGCGAAGGAAACGCTGTAAATCCATCCTCGCTAAAATCGCCGTAGGCATCGCGTGTACAATTGTGGAGTGTTGCGTGCAACCGTCCGATTTGTATTGCCAGTGCCGGTGTCACTGTCTCGATTGTCGCACCATTTAATGCTTCCAGCACAAATGCACCCGTCGTCTGTCTGGTCGGTCGCGCCTCCATGAGAATCTTCGGCACAGCGACTCGATTGGCTAAATACGTCAACCAACCGTGTTCCCGATACCATTTGTCGGCAGTATAAGGTCGCTTTAAAAACACGGTCCGTCCGTCGCGCAGTAACAGCCGGTCGACGTCTGAACTGTAGGAATCGGTGACGGGAAAACTGTCTGCAACATCGAGGTCAAACCATTGGATCCATTCTTCCCGGGTCATACCGGATCCCCCAATCGTTTTTCGAGAATTTCGCCGGGCAACCCGTCAATTGGTCCCACATACGTCGAGTGGAATCCAAGATTCGTTAATATCTTTCGTGACGCCAGGTGATTTGGATCAATCGTTGCCGTGACGACGGTCAATTCATGTTCCGTTGCCAGTTCGAGCAATCGTGAGGCGAGCAATGATCCATACCCATTGCCCCATTGTTCCGGTAATAACATATACCCGAGTTCTGCTTCAAACGGTTGTCGTACGCTACGTGTGACATGACCGATGCCGATCCATGTTTCGTCCTGATAGACCACATACGTTCCGAGACGATCATGCCGTTGTCGTTCGATGATTGACGCAAACCGTCGTTTCGCTTCGCTTTCCGTTAAGGCGTGTTCCGTCCGCATGACCCGCTCATCCATGACGAGTGTCGCATAGGCGGGATAATCCGCTTCGTCCATCTTTCGCAGTTCAATCATGACTTCACTCCTTTTACATTCTATATTGATCGTGGATCGGTTCAAACAACTTCTCCGTTGAAGGACGGACCATCGCAAAATGTTCGACATTGTAATGACCATGCAAGACCTGGTTATGATGGGCAATCATCTGCTCTGCCGATAAAACAACGGATCCGTTTGTCGTATGTCCGTCGGCGACAAGTGTCACATCAAAACCGTTGACCGTTGCACTGCGGACAGCCGTGTCGATACAGTGTTCCGTCTTGCAGCCAAGGATGACCACATGTTCAATTTGTTGCTCTTTCAGATAACCGAGCAACGGGGTCCCATGGAACGAGTTGGTTGCGGCTTTATCGAACGTGACGGCATGATTCGGGATTTGAATCGACGGATGGACCAAAAAACCAGCTCCTTGTCCGTTCGCGACATCGAGATCCCGAATAAAGACAATGGCATGATGATCGTTGTGTGCTTCTTGCACGACCTGATTGATGACCTCGATGACGTTTTCCTTCGCATGCACACCGGATTCTTCGGGTGTACCTTCGACGAGATCGTTTTGAAAATCGATGATGAGTACCGCTTGTCGCATCGTAATGTACCTCCTTTTAGTTTCTTTGATACTCTTTTCCTTTTACCCCTGGAAAATCCTGTTTTTGTGAGCGAATTCAATCCTTCCTGAAACTTTTCGACTGTCTGATGCCTTAAGTAAAACGATAGGAAGGATGTTATGTCTGGAATTGTTGCAAGGTCTAACCCAAAAAACCGTACTCCCTCTATCGGAAGTACGGTTTTTTTGTGCTGGTGATTTACTTTAGCCTAAAATCAAACATATTCTTCAAGAACGAACTCCCGGACGACGTTTCAACCGATAATATTCTCCGATTCGGAACCCTACATACGAGGAATCCCACAAAATCGGATAGGCTGTCCGCTGATGTAAGTTCCAGTAACTGATAATCCGCTGCTCGATGCGTGCCATATAGACATCATCGGTTTGAACAAAGGAAGACAGTTGCATCTCTGACCAGTCATGTAACATCGGTTCAATCCTCTCGAGAATCTCGTAGACGTATTCTCCGGTCAATTCAATCAGATAGGGCAGCACCCAGTCCGCATCCGCCTGCTCTGCTTCCAGCCGTCGCACGTATTTTTCACGGATATACCCATCATGATGGCGCGTGTACAAACAATACAGCAACCACCGTTGTCGTTTCGTTAATGCTTGGATTTTTTCCTCTGGTACTTCCTCGAAGTACACACGGGACGGAAGAATCAACCGTTCTTCCCCACATGCGATCTCAATCGTTCCAGAAGTCGTTGTTCTGAATAATCGGCGTGGCAAAAGACGTGTCACGAGCCGTACATCGACCGCGCAGGACTGCGGAAAGGCTTGGACCCAGTTCCATTTTCTATTCATCTGCTCATTCCTCCTTTCCTCGCGCTGTCAGTCCATCAATTTTCCAACTGTTTTTCATCACTTCTTCTCCATGCCAATAGACGATGGCGTATCCGCTGTCTATTTGTTTCTTTTGTTTTGGATGCAGTTCGATTTCGCTATCGTAATCACAAAAAGCATATTGAAAATGAGTCACATTGGTTAGCTGTCGCATGAACTGAATCGCGATGTCTTCTAGTCGATCGATTCCTACTTCTTCAAAACGTATCTCGTCAAAAGACAGAACAAATCCAAAAAACTGCTGTTCTTTTTGAATACTAATCTGAATCGGAATCTCTTTCATTCCATGACAAACTTTGAGACAGACGGAAACTTCTCCGTAGTAATAACGGGTGAGCAGCGCATAGTCCAGTTCTTTCTGATTGTTTCCCACCCACTTCTCCCCGTCTTCGTCCAAAGAAACGCATGCGTCGAGCACCCACGCACCTTGCTTTTCAAGATAGTGAAGGAGTCGCCCCAGTTCCTTGTCGATTTTGTTCGTTTCGTCATAGACCAATCCGATATTGATCATAGGATGTCCCCTTCCCTTTTCAAATACGTTCCGGCATATAAAAACACCCTTCCAGATGGTTTCATCTGAAAGGGTATAGGATGAGTCAATTATTCGACTGTTACCGATTTCGCCAAGTTACGTGGCTTGTCGACGTCGCAATCACGGCCAAGTGCCGCATAGTATGAGATCAACTGAAGCGGTAAGACAGACAAGAGTGGTGACAAGAGCGGCTCGACTGCTGGGATGACGAACGCATCCGTCGGCAATTCGAGACCTTCCGCTGCGATGACACACGCGTTAGCGCCACGTGCGACGACTTCCTTGACGTTACCTCGGTTGTTGAGGTGAACGTGTGGTTGTGTCACGAGGGCGATGACCGGTGTGTTGTCTTCGATCAAAGCGATTGGACCGTGTTTCAATTCGCCGCCGGCGTAACCTTCTGCTTGGATATACGAAATTTCTTTGAGCTTGAGCGCCCCTTCCATTCCGACATACGCATCTTGACCACGACCGATGAAGAAGGCATTGCGTGATTCAGACAAGTATTCTGTAGCGATTTCCTGGAACCGTTCTTTTTGTGACATGACGGATTCCATCGCACTTGAGATCTTGCCGAGTTCTTTCATAAGATCGAAGTTGACGGCGACACCTTTTGCTTGAGCGAGGTCAAACGCAAGGACTGCGAGAACAGCGATTTGTGCTGTGTACGCTTTTGTTGAGGCAACCGCGATTTCAGGACCTGCATGCAACAAGAGCGTTGCGTTTGCTTCACGTGACAGGGTAGAACCTGCAACGTTTGTGATGGTGAGTGCCGGGTGACCGAGTTTTTTCGCTTCGACGAGAACCGCACGGCTGTCCGCTGTTTCACCTGATTGTGACAGGAAGAGGAACAATGGTTTCTCCGTCAAAAGCGGCATGTTGTAGCCGAACTCAGACGAGATGTGGACTTCTGTCGGGATACCCGCGATTTGTTCGATCAATTGTTTTCCGATCAATCCCGCGTGGTAGCTTGTTCCGCAACCGATGATGTAGACACGATCACGTCCAAGGACTAAATCACGGACTGACTGATCGAGTGTGATTTCGCCTGACTCGTTTTGGTATTTTTGAACGATGTTCCGGATAACTGCCGGCTGCTCATCCATTTCTTTAAGCATATAGTGTGCGTATGTGCCTTTTTCGATATCTGATGCATCGATTTCCGCTGTATACGCGTCACGCTCTTTGACGTTTCCGTCTAAATCCTGGATCGTGACACTGTCACGCGTCAAGATGATCATTTCGCCGTCATGCAACTCAACGAACTGATCCGTTACTTGAAGCATGGCCATCGCGTCAGACGCGACAACGTTGAACGTACCGTCACCAAGACCCACGAGAAGTGGTGATTTATTTTTTGCGACATACAAAACATCCGGGTTTTCAGCATCGATTAATGCAAGTGCATATGAACCGTGAAGGACACGAAGTGTTTGGCGGAATGCTTCCGTCACGTCACCTGTTGTTTCAAAGTTCTTTTCGATCATCTGAACGATGACTTCTGTATCCGTGTCGCTGAGGAGATCGACATTGAGTTCTGCTTTTAACTGCTCATCGTTTTCGATGACACCGTTATGCACGAGTGTGAAACGTGATGACGCACTTTGGTGTGGATGGGCATTCGGTACGCTTGGGACACCATGTGTCGCCCAACGTGTGTGACCAATCCCAACGAGACCATCTGCTTCTGCAGGAACGACTGCGCGTAGCGCGGCGATGCGGCCAACTTCTTTATGGACTTGAACGCCGTCGTTGACGAACGCAAGACCAGCCGAATCATAACCACGGTACTCGAGTTTTTCGAGTCCCTTTAATAAAATTTCTTTTGTGTTAACCTGTCCGATCATACCTACGATACCGCACATAATGTTTTTCTCTCCCATTTACAAGTATTTCCCTGAAGAGGAAACGGCTCTTGTCGAGAGTTGTCATGACACATCTGTTTGTCCGTCTAATCACTTAAACGATTTCAGATGAGTTTTTCGGTACTGACATGGTACCGGGAGGCATCCGCCGAATGATTCGATAAACCCCCACCTCGTCAGCTGCCTATCACATAGACAGCCCTGGCGCTTTTTGATTCTGTCTGACCCCGTTTCTGTCCGACTTTACAATCATACGAACTTTATTTGGAAAAAGCAAGAAAGGTAACGTATTTGTAACTATTCCCGATATTTTTCTAAACGATACCTCTAATACCTAGATTTTGTAAAAAACTCTTTTTTTATTTTTGCTCTGCTTTTTTGTCTTTTGTCTGTTTGATGATGCTTTTTTATCATGTGACACAGAAATGCATTTTTCATGCGACTTCTACAGGAAGAGGAAGCTCCGCTTCCGCCAGGAACAGGCAAGACCCGGTTGTCAAAGACGACAGCTAGCTTGCGTTCCGCCTGAGAAAAGCGCGTGAAAAAAAGCATTTTGACAGAGTCAGTTTGAAAGCTGTCATAGTCCCTCTGACAATCCGTCCAACAAAAAAAGGAGCGGATTATTCATCCGCCCCTCCGATTCACTCAGTTTTCTTGTAACGCGTAGTTTTCACGGACGACGTTCGCAATCCGTTCGACATACATGTCACACGCTTCTTGCGAAGGTGCTTCCGCCATGACACGGACAAGTGGTTCTGTTCCGGACGCACGGACGAGAATCCGACCGTTGCCGGCCATTTCCGACTCGACTTCCGCAATGATCGCTTGAACGGCTGGACCGTTCATCGCACCATTTTTATCCGACACGCGGATGTTGACGAGACGTTGCGGGAAGACCGGCATCTCGGCTGCCAGTTCCGACAATTTCTTGCCCGTCGCCTTCATGATTTGCAGAAGTTGGACGCCTGAAAGCATGCCGTCTCCTGTCGTCGAATAATCCATGAAGATGATGTGCCCTGACTGTTCGCCACCGAGTGTATAGTTGTTTTTACGCATTTCTTCGACGACGTAGCGGTCACCGACCGCTGTTTGTAATGCTGTCATACCGTGGGCTTCAACTGTTTTGTGGAAACCAAGGTTACTCATGACCGTCGCGACGATCGTATTGTCTTTCAAACGACCGATTTCGTTGAGGTATTTTCCACAGATGAACATGATTTTATCGCCATCGACGATTTCACCGTTCTCATCGATTGCAATCAAACGGTCACCGTCGCCGTCAAACGACAGACCAACGTGAGCACCTTTTTCAAGGACGAATGCCGCCAAGTGTTCCGGATGCGTCGAACCAACACCTTCATTGATGTTGAGACCGTTTGGTGTCGTACCGATCGTCGAGACTTCCGCTTCCAAGTCACCGAACAGACGTGGCGCAAGACTTGAAGTCGCTCCGTGCGCTCCGTCGATTGCGACATGGATGCCTGAGAAATCTTCATCCGATGTCTGACGTAACATATGAAGGTACTTTTGTGCCCCTTCATAGTAGTCATGAACGAATCCAAGTTCTTTGCCTGACGGACGTGGTAACGTATCTTCCACTTCATCCAGTAAACCTTCGATTTCAAGTTCTGTTGCGTCATCAAGCTTAAAGCCGTCTGACCCGAAGAACTTGATTCCGTTGTCTTCAACCGGGTTGTGTGACGCGGAAATCATGACGCCTGCAGTCGCATCCATTGTTTTCGTCAAGTAGGCGACGCCGGGTGTCGAGATGACACCAAGACGCATGACTTCTGCTCCGATCGATAGGAGCCCTGCGATCAACGCGCTCTCAAGCATTTGTCCAGAGACACGTGTATCGCGACCGATCAAAACTTTCGGACGTGTACTTTCGTGTTTCGTTAAGACATATCCACCTATCCGACCAAGACGATATGCCAGTTCAGGTGTCAATTCTACGTTTGCGACGCCGCGGACGCCGTCAGTTCCAAAATACTTACCCATGTTCTATTTCCTCATTTCACAAAGTTGATTTAATTGGTTTGGACCGATGTCCGGGGAATCGCTTTTAGTGTGATATCCATATTATCCGGACGCAAGACGTCAAAGGCTTTCGACGTCTGGTACGAAATCGGTAATCCGTGTGTTCCTTCTTTTAAACCGGTCACATCGATGACCGCTTTGATATCCGTTGCATCAATCGACGCAAGATCCGCTTCACTGCCACGGACGACAAGATCAATCGTCTGTTCATAGTCAATCGTATACTTCGCCTCGTCAAATCCGTTCAGCGTGACCGGAATACCGGAAATCGTTTTTTCGGCCCGATCTTCGACTGTTTCCGTCGTCGCTTTGGCATTTTCCTTTTCGACGACGATGCTGACCGTGATCGATGTTGGTTCCATCGCTGTCACGTTATCCGGTTCGACCAGTTTGACCGTCCGATCCACCGTCTTCGTTAAACCTTTTAAGGAGACTGCTTCCGTATTGACGGAACCAATCCGGGATAACTCCTCTTTTGTTCCGTATAACCGCGCTTCCGTGATGACAGGAACGATTTTGACGACTTTATAACCCTTTTTGACCGCATCTGTCGTCTCGACATTGATCGGAACGGTTTTGCTTTCTTTATAGACCGGCACCGTGACATCCAGTTGTTCTGGGTCATAGGTCGCGCTGATCGTATTTCCGTTCGCATCCGTTGCTTTGACGTTAAACGATTCCGTAAAGGTCTCCGCTCGTCCCGTCACGTCAATCGGAACTTGAATCGCCGTGATGGCTTGAAGTTTTTCTGCCCCGCCCGTCACAGACACCGTTTGCCGCGTCGGCTGTGCTTCGCCGACGACATATCCTTCGGCAATCTTGTTTTTATTTAAGAGTGCGACTTGGACCGGGACTTCTTTTGTGACTTTTTTATCAAGGAAAACTTCGATCGTTTCTTGTTTTGGGGTCACTTCGACGTCCTTGCCAAATCCATTCGCCGCTAAGCGGACACGATGATACCCGGGATCAAGTCCCGTCAAATCAATCGATAGACCAAAGTCTTTGACGAGCCGTAACATCGTTAAGCTGCTGGACGGTCCTTTGACCGTCGTTTCAATCGTTTCTGGAATATTATAGGCGACCCACTGCGTTTCATCATAATTGACGGTCACCGGTACGTCAAACTTTGCTGATCCTTGACCGGCAATCGGTAACAGACTGGCGGCATCACTTTTTCCGGTCGAATTCGACCCAGCCACCATCAAATACAGCATGATGGCGAGCAAGACGGCAACGATTCGAAGGAACCAGCGTTCATTGAACCATTTTTCGAACATTATTTTTTCGCCCCCATCCAGTTCAAGAAGGAAGTATTCGTCGGTTCGACTTTGACGATCGTCTCAAGCAGCTTCGTTCGGAGGGATTCTTCATCCAGCTCTCGGTAAAGACGACCATTGATCGCAAGTGAGACACCACCTGTTTCTTCCGACACGACCAGTGTGACACTGTCCGTCACTTCACTGACACCGATTGCTGCCCGGTGGCGTGTCCCAAGATCCTTTGAGATATGTGCACTCTCAGAAAGCGGCAAGTAGCAAGCTGCTGCTGCGAGTTTCCCTTGTTGGACGATGACCGCTCCGTCATGGAGTGGTGTGTTCGGGATGAACAGGTTGATCAGCAACTGACTCGTGATTTGTGAACCAAGCGGAATGCCCGTTTCGACATATTCACTGAGCCCCGTCTCCCGCTCGATCGTGACCAGTGCCCCGATTCGACGTTTTGACATGTACTGAGCCGACGTGACTAACGCGTCGACGATCCGGACTTGCTCGTCTTCATCACTGATGGCGCTGCGCGAGAAAAATTTGCTCGTCCGTCCGAGGTGTTCGAGTCCCCGGCGTAACTCCGGCTGGAAGATGATGATGATTCCGAGCAGGCCGTACGTAATGATTTGGTTCAGCAGAAATTGTAACGTCTTCAGTCCGAAGAATCCGCTTAAGAACCAGCTGATCAAAATGACAGAAATCCCTTTGATCAATTGGACTGCTTTTGTTCCTTTGACAATGATCATCAAACGGTAAATGACGAATGTCACGACCGCGATATCGATCACATCATTAATATAATCGTACCAATGTACGTTTTCTCCCAGTTTCAACAATTGAAATTGAAGTGGTTGCCAGTTGAAGTAATTCACCAACCGTGCCCCCTATCTCATCTGATTTAAACAGCTTTCATTATAGCACAAAGGGACGAGTTAGACTCGTCCCACCTGATTCATTCAAAGATTCGTTTAATTCCGTACCAGACGCGTTCAAACAGCTGATCGATCTGCTTGATCTCGCCCGTGACGTTTCCGGCGCTTGCTGTGTAGGCTTTCCCGTCTACCGTCGTCACGTTCCCGTTGACTTTCCCTTCGATGCGGACGTTTCCACCTTCGACGTAAAGGTCTTGGTCGACCGTGACCCCTTCCGGTACGACGACCTCGCCATTTTCAGCGACGATTCCAGGGACGTTCGTATAGGACAAGTCCTGTTCTTCTTGCGTCAAGTATCCACCGAGACTGCCGACGGATAACAGCATGAAGACAGACGCTGCAGCCAGTAACGGATACTGTTTCATCTTGCCGCCGAAGCGAGATGATGAGCGAAGCGGAGTTACATTCGGATGTTCCACCTGTTCGGGCAATTGTGCCAGCACGCGGGATGTAAAGTCCGCCGAAAGCTTGGGTGCTGGAAGCGTGCGTAACTCTGCATCGAGGAGCCGATACTCTTCGAACTCGTTCATCGCATCCGCTTCCCGTAACTCCGCTTCAAGTCGTTTGAAGTCTTCTGGGGGTTGATTCTGATCTAAATAATCCTGTATCCGTTCGTACACTTTTTCTCGTGTCATGGTGAGTGCCTCCTTCTCATCGTTTCCCAAAATGCTTTTTCAATGCTTCCCGTCCACGATGAATTCTAGTTTTGACAGTAGCAACAGGTAAATCAATCAGTTCGCTGATTTCTTTGAGCGATAAATCTTCAATGTATTTCAAGACAAGCGGAATCCGGTATTTTTCCGGTAAACCGGCAATCGCTTCCCCAACGTCTTGCCGTTGTTCAGAATCAATCACTTGATCTTCGGGGAGCTGGTCCTTACTTTCTAACTGGGAGTACAAAGTCAGTCCTTCTGTTCCTGACATTTCAGCATCAAGCGAATAGTCGGGACGTTTTTTTCGAAGTCGATCAATCGAGACATTCGTCACGATTCGGTACAACCACGTCCGGAACTTCCATTGGGCATTGTAAGAGTCAATTTTCGTGAATACCCGAATAAAGGCTTCCTGTGTCGCATCTTCTGCTTCCATCCGGTCACGCAGGACGCGGAATGCAACTAGAAAAGCACCTTCTTTATATAGATCAACAAGTGCCGCAAATGCGTCACGGTCTCCCTGCTTCACCCGTTCAATCAAACGTAGTGTTGTTTCTTCCACTTTCAAATACCCCCCGCTCTATGCGGTCAATCTCTTATACGGAGTCGACCTACATAATGTTTCATCTCAATTTGAATTGTAACAAAAAAAACTTGAACTCTGACGAAAAGAGTTCAAGTTCCATCCATTATTTTACTAAACGGTGGTTCCGCATATACTGGAGTAAGTTTCCAATCAATTCGTTGGCAAGGAGTGCCGTCCCGTTTCCTTCTTCCAACAACGGATTAACTTCGACGAATTCAGCTGCGATGAAGTCCTCTTGTTCCGCACAATGACGTAAGACCGTTTTCGCGTCATCCAGTAGGATTCCGTCTGCGACACGCGTCCCTGTCCCTTCGACCAGACTCGGATCGAGGCCGTCCATGTCGAAGCTGAGATAAAAGGCATCCGTCGTCTCTTTCAGATAGGCGATCGCTTCTTCCATGATCGTATCCATTCCCCGTGTCCGAATCGCTTCCATATCGTAGACGCGGATCCCAAGACGATCAATCAATTCCTGTTCCCCTGCATCGACATCCCGTAAGCCGATGAACACAAGGTGTTCCGGTTGTAGTTTGACGTCACTGCCACCAATCTCCGTTAAACGTTGATGCCCTTCCCCTAATGCGACGGCAAGCGGCATCCCGTGAATGTTACCTGATGGTGACGTATCGGGTGTGTTTAAATCACCATGCGCATCAAACCAGATGACTCCAAGACGTGGCACGACTTGTTGGAGCCCGGCAATCGTTCCGATCGCCATGCTGTGATCGCCACCGACAAGTAATGGAAAACGTTGCTCCGTCAGCGTATCACGAACGATTAAATGTAAATCGTTTGTCGTATGGACAACACCTTCTAGGCGTTTCAGTTGCGGATCTTCTTCCCGGACTGCATCCTCTGACAAGACAGCCGCTTCCCCGTAGCGGACCGCTTCTTGACCGTGTACTGCCAGTGTCTCAAATAACCCCGCTTGTTCGACAGCAGCCGGTCCTTGTTCCGTCCCCGGTTTTCCTTGACCATAACGATACGGTACGCTGATATATGCAATGTTCATCACGTATTCCCCTTTACTCAGTAAGTTATCTCAATTGTAAGCGGTAACAACCAAGTGGTTCAACTCGACATGATGACGCATGATTATACAGAACCCCAACAAAAAAGCACCGTGAGTAAACTCACAGTGCTTTCGCGTACGTACTTTAAGTGCAGGCATTTCAAGTATAAAAAAACTTAAGACGAACGAAACTCGCTTAAGATCTTTAAGCAAAATTGGTGGAGCCTAGCGGGATCGAACCGCTGACCTCCTGCGTGCAAGGCAGGCGCTCTCCCAGCTGAGCTAAGGCCCCTCAAAAACAAAAAGCGGAAGACGGGATTCGAACCCGCGACCCCGACCTTGGCAAGGTCGTATTCTACCACTGAACTACTTCCGCAAAATATGAGCCATGCAGGATTCGAACCTGCGACCCTCTGATTAAAAGTCAGATGCTCTACCAACTGAGCTAATGGCTCGACATGGTGGGGGGGGGCGGATTCGAACCGCCGAACCCGAGGGAGCGGATTTACAGTCCGCCGCGTTTAGCCACTTCGCTACCCCCCCAGTTTGTCTAGGAACTTATACAATTGAAAAAAAACAGTGCCGGCAACAGGAGTCGAACCCGCGACCTACTGATTACAAGTCAGTTGCTCTACCAGCTGAGCTACACCGGCAAAAAAAGAAATGGTGACCCGTACGGGAATCGAACCCGTGATACCGCCGTGAAAGGGCGGTGTCTTAACCGCTTGACCAACGGGCCATTGGCTCCGCAAGTAGGATTTGAACCTACGACCTACCGGTTAACAGCCGGTTGCTCTACCACTGAGCTATTGCGGAATAAGTAAAATAAATGGCCTGGCAACGTCCTATCCTCACAGGGGGAAGCCCCCAACTACTTTCGGCGTTCAAGTGCTTAACTTCCGTGTTCGGCATGGGAACGGGTGTGACCACTTGGCTATCGTCACCAGACGACGGGCTCGCGCCCTCAAAACTGAAGTCATCAACAAGATCATCTGCTAGAACAAGGCCTCGACCGATTAGTATCACTCAGCTCCGCATGTCGCCATGCTTCCACCCGTGACCTATCTACCTCATCGTCTCTGAGGGGTCTTTCT
>NZ_JACSMT010000041.1:0-23002 GCF_018618815.1 Exiguobacterium sp. s128
TTACGATACCGGGGTTTTCGCTTTTTTTCTATGTTCGATTTAAAATCCGATGGATTTTATGTGTCAACCACACCTTATGGTGATGAGCCCTAATGAAACTTAATAAAGGAAAATATCGTATTTATTAGTAGTATAATATCTTTATCAAAATTAACTTGCTATCTAATGAAAATGAATACATATCTTGGAGGAACCGATCGTGATCTTACCATTCATCAGTCTTGCTGCCGGACTCTTTTTGCTGATGTTAGGAACGTACTTCATCCGATGTAAGCATGCAAACAAAACGCCGCTATCTGGACATGGAGACGGGGTCAATCATGTCGATTCGTTTGTGCTCAGTGTCTTCTTATCAATTGGTGTCATCCTCTTTAGTTCATTATCCGTCAGACAATACGGTTTTTTCTGCTTAGCAGGAGGAGTGCTTTTACTGTATGGTGTCAATGCAGTTTGGTAAGGAAAAGAGAAGAAACAGGAGGCTGGAATCATTCATCAGATACGGCTGAACGTCTGAAGCCGATCAATGGTATTAATTCATATAGAGCAGAATAAAGGGAGCTACCAGCATGATTCAATTGTTAAAACAAATCGACGATGAAGTCTATCATGTCGTCTATCACCAAGAAGGACGCACGTTATTCGTCAGGGAAGGCGTTGCCCGGAAAGAACCGGCCCCGGATAGTGACGATATGATTGAAATTAACGAAGAGACGGCGACTGTCCGTATGCTTTTTAAAAATACGTTTGCCGCCTATCGTCAGAAAAAAGAATGGATGCTTCAAAAGATGGAGGATGGGTATTTGAAAGCACCTTTTTCTCAATCTGAGGCGATGGACTACCGCGCAGATCGGCGCAACATCAAACTGCGCCTCCTGAGTGCTCTATTGCTCATGCTGTGCGGATTATCGACATTGACCGGACTGTTACCAATCCCGGGATATGTTCCGCTTGTGTTCTTTCCTTTCTTTTATCCGATTTACATCGAAGGGAAAACAGCCCGTGCCCGCTTTTATCGTTGGTCGGGAGGCATATTCTTTTTTATATTAGCCGGTTCATCAAAAGAATATTTAAAACCATTTAATCTTTCTGCCAACGGAACCGTCTGCCTTATCGCAGGATTTATCCTCTTGCTGTACGCGACTCAACAACTGAAGGACCTGACGACGAAGGAGATTACGCAGCATGAAGGATAAACAGGCACCACTCATTCAATTAAAACGAGAGATTAGCCAAACCGTCGATTACTGGGTCTGTTACCAGGTGGGACAGACGCTTTATCAGATCTCCGTCCAGGAGCAAACAAATGGTCAAACGAACGAAGGAGAGGTCACCACAGAACGATTTCCATTTTATGTCGGCCTGAAAAAGCGAATGTGTCAGTTAACGGAAGAAAAAGAAGCACTCGGCTTTCGACCGCTGACAGAGGAAGAGCGGGCAACGCATGTCATCGATGAACCGGAAGAACTACCGCTTGATCCGGCCTTTTTTAAGCCGGCAATTCGTTATGCGTGGCTGTTTCTTGCACTTGGGATTGTTCTTTTTCTCATTCCTTCTACGATCTTAAATGGATTGGCGTTTGGCTTAGGATTGTTCGTCTGGTACGAGACGTTTGGGCAAGCCGGTCTGCCATCACTTTTCCGACGGTATTTTCACGGAATGCTTGGTGTTTTGACGCTCTTACAGGTGTTATCTGCTTTTGAACTGGAACGGGAAGTGCAACCGTACTATGCCACTGTCTCGGTTTTGTCTGGGGTGATGTTGGTGTTACTTTTCGTCCAATACCACCTGAAAGAAACAGACCACATCGGACAAGGTGAACGTGTCAGCAGACGAAAGATAAAAGAATATACTGATTGGGAGGAGTGAAACTTAAAATCTCATTCGCTCAACTTTCGGAAGACGTATGAGCTTAACGATCCTGTAAAATATAGGTATCATGTTAATCTGCATGACTCATGAACGGAGTCAGTCGATGCGAGAAGGAGAGTCATGTAATGAGCGTACAATGGAATGATGATTTTATTTTTGAGCTTTTTTTAGTCATCTGGGCAATGGGAGCAATCATCGTCATTATCAGTCAAGCTCGCAACACGAGGAACTTAAAAGCAAGTCTGTTACGAGGAACGGTAGTCAACTTTACCTATACACTCGCCATTTCCTTGATTTGGTTTTTTGCAGTGGCAATCGACGGCGTCAGTCAGGTTCTGGTCGTCTATTTCTTTGGAGGTATCTTCCTGATTCTTGAGGTTCTCCTCCTGGTTGTTCTCTTGATGATTAAACGAAAAAAACAAACTAGCTTTTAACAGGTAAAGGAGTTAAGCATGAATCGTTACACCTGGGTCACCCACGCCGCTACACAACTGTCGATTCTCGATATGAGACGACGAGCGATTGCTTTGTTAGTGAAACACGTCGTTCGTCTTGAAGAACCGAGAGCAAAATCGAGTATGCTGCTCCATATCGGTATGTTGTATCTCGAACTCGGCGAAGAGCAAGAAGCGAGTCGGTTTTTCCTAAAAGGATTGACGATCGTCGAAGCGATGGAACTCGAATATGCCCCGCAGTTTTTAACTATTTTGCAAGTCATTCAACGACAAGAGACAACGATGGTTGCAGACTACTGGATTCAAAACTTTACGGATCGGATTGTAGATCATCCGAAGTTCAAGCGGACGATTACTGGTCTTGCGCTCTATAGAATGTGAAAACATAAGGAGGAGCGTCATGCGTTATGTCCGCTATTTTTTGTACTTCATGATTCTTGTCACGGTCTCGTACTATATTTCGATGTACCTGACATATGACAAAAAGCCATTAATGATGGTACTCAGTTTTTTCATCAAGTTGGCAGTTGTGTTTTCGTTATTGTATTTGGAACGTTTCTTGATTCGACGTACCAAGAGGAAGGAAACGGTTTAAGTCGTTTTCTTCTTTTTCTATACATTAAATTAAAGGAACAGGAAGCACATGAAGAGATCCTTTGGTAAGGCATGTTGTAATTCCAAAGTGCTCTACCAGTACATATGATGACGGCGCTCAATTCGATAACAGTTGAAAAGCAAAGACAAAATTAAAATACGGAGCAGATCGAAATCATCAAAGTGTAAAGGGAAAACGGCACTCGACTTCGCCGTACAACACAGTTATCCGGAAATCGCAACAGTATTATAACCTTGAGCAGGAGGAGATGGACATGAAAAAATGGATCGGTGTTTTGATTATCGTGCAGACGGTTTTGTTCAGCATGCTGATCATTCAACTCAATAAAATGACGGACACAATTGCTGAAGTGGGATCGATCATAGTCACGAAAGACGGAGATCTTGCTTGGGGAGGTGGTTTACCGACAACTGATTATGTCCTGTTCGGAATTCTGATTGTTTTAGGAATTTATCTCGTCATTCCGGAAGATAAAATAAAGTGGTAACCCGTATGAATTCTATTCAACAATGCGCACCAAAAATGCTAAACTGAATGCATGGAATATATTTACTTATTTTCTTATGCAGAAACTGACTGAAACACAACCCACATAAAAAAAGGACGTGAACGTATGAAAAAGGTAACGGTTCGTAAAGCGGTGGCGAGTACGCTTGTAACGGCTCTTGTATTGACGGGAGTCGGAGTAAACAACAATGTAGCGGATGCGGCAACCAAAACGACCCAAGTCGCTAAGAAAAAATTTGACTATAAAAAGTACCGGGCCAAACAAACCAAAGTCGTGGCGTCGTATGACAGCACATTATTCCATCTGGGAAATCTAGGCGGAATCAAAGTACCGGACTACATCACGGATTCTGTTTACCGCGCCAAAGTGGATGCTAATAACAAAAAATCAAAACAATATATGACTGATCGCAAGAAGGCACAAAAAGAAGCGACAGCCCTCAAAAAATTGATTAAAGAAGTAAACACGCAGAAAGAAAAAAAGGTGGCGGACAAACGAATTGCTGCTTTGAAAAAAGAGACAGCCCGTTTGACGACGACATCAAAAGTGTTGACCAAAGAAGGACAGGCCTTGTATAAAGTGATCGTTGACTACGAAAAGAACCAAATCAAGTCATTTGAAAACCAGTACGGATCCATTACAGAAGCCTTAACAGTGCTTAGCTATAAGGACTACGCCGATCGTTTGAGAAACTATCTGAATGCGAATAACTTCAGTGCGGATGCAAAAGCCGAAATTATGGATCAAGTCAATGATCGGCTGCTTGATGCGCGGGAAGAATCATCGGAAATCGTCGGAGACAAACGCGGCGCAATCAAGCTGCTGATTTACGCCGGAAAATTTGAAGAAGCGAATCAACTATTCACGAACACAAAAGAAACGATCATGGTACAAGAGAATGCGCGGTTGGACGCGTTATACACAAAAATCATTGAAGTATACATGACGAAAAAGTAAAAAAACAGCATGATTTTACGACAAAAAGCATCCTTTTTAGATGCTTTTTTTATTTATTTTAATGGAAACGATTGTCGCGAAAAATGAAGGTTCATTTTTTCAAATTGGTCAGTCCATTTTCGTTATTTTTCAAGCAAATAAACGAAAATCAGAAGAAAAGGAAGCACCTCAATCTCTTAATTATGCAAGCGATTGCATACCTGTTCTATTAAAGAGTCATCATAAACAAATCATATTTCTTGCAAAAAACTAGTTTTTATTTCATGAGTTTTATGTAAAAATAGAGAACAACAAACTGATAGAATTTTTAGAAAAATGAACGAACAGACTATCCGTCTTTTTTTGGATAGAAGAGAGAGAGAGAGAAATCGTCGTTTTTCAAATTCTAAATAACTTATTCGTTTTGAGCCTGGAGGGGAACGTATGAAATTGTTGAAGATGTGGAACCAAATCAGTTTAGTGAAACAAATTGCAGTCGGTTTGATTATTGGTATTATCTTAGCTGTATCAATTCCTGAAGCAGCACAATCCTTAACCATCTTTGGAACACTGTTTGTTTCCGCGCTGAAGGCAGTTGCGCCTATTTTAGTATTTTTCCTAGTTATGGCAGCTATTGTGCAGCATAAAAAGGGACAACAGACGAACATGAAGTCGATTGTCTTCTTGTATCTCCTCGGTACGTTCTTAGCGGGAGCCGTTGCTGTCGCATTCAGTTTCCTTTTCCCTGTCAACATCGCGCTGACCGAGAGTACGGAGAAATTAGCTGCTCCGGGTAATGCGATTGAAGTCATCCGGACACTTGTCCTGAATATGGTGGACAATCCGGTCAATGCGTTAGTCCAAGGCAATTACATTGGTATTTTAACGTGGGCCATCGTGTTGGGATTAGCACTGAAAAATGCTTCGGATTCGACGAAAACCTTCGTTTCTAATTTCTCGGATGCAATCGCAAAAATGGTCGGTTGGATCATTAAACTCGCTCCGCTCGGAATTATGGGGATTGTGATTGAGTCGATTACAAAAAATGGTCTCGGATCACTTCTCAACTATGGTAAATTACTTGTTCTTTTGATTGGTACGATGCTTTTTGTTGCGCTGATCGTCAATCCACTGATTGTTTTCATCAACGTCCGTCAAAATCCTTATCCGCTTGTATTCAAATGCCTCCGCGAGAGTGGAATTACGGCATTCTTCACGCGAAGCTCGGCTGCTAACATTCCTGTCAACATGGAATTGTGTAAAAAGCTTGGTCTCGATAAAGAGACATACGCAATCTCGATTCCGCTTGGGGCGACAGTTAACATGGCGGGCGCAGCCGTAACGATTTCGGTCTTGACCCTTGCTGCGGTGAACACGCTTAACATCCCGGTCGATCTTCCGACGGCCATCATCTTAAGCGTCCTGGCTGCTGTCTGTGCCTGTGGTGCTTCCGGTGTTGCGGGCGGATCACTCCTGTTGATTCCGCTTGCGTGTAGCCTGTTTGGTATTCCGAATGAGATCGCGATGCAAGTCATCGCTGTCGGATTCATCATCAGTGTATTACAAGATTCATTTGAAACAGGACTCAACTCTTCGACCGATGTTCTGTTTACAGCGACTGCTGAATTTAAAAAACGGTTAAAAGACGGCGAACAACTGTCAATCAATCGGCCAATCATGGCTGAAGAACCGGTGGAACAAGTCGTCAACAGCTGATCTGTTTATGTCATAAAAAAAAGGTGAAAGACATCCATGATGACCGGATGTACTTTCACCTTTTTTTCGTGGTAATTGGCTTCGTCAAAAACAGGGAGTGGATCAAATGATCCGCTCCCTGTTTACTGTTATACGAATTTACTTCCCGGGCTTCGTCTTATAGAAGCTGTAGAAGACACTGATCAGGATGACTAGGACAATCGTTCCGAGCGACATCCAGATTGGCATTTTGTAGACATCACCGAGAATCATCTTCGCCCCGATGAAGACGAGCATGAAGCTCAGACCGTGTTTCAGGTAGTAGAAGCGATCAATCAGGTTCGCAAGGACGAAGTAGAGACTACGGAGTCCGAGGATGGCCATGATGTTCGCATAGAAGATGATAAACGGATCACGTGAGTACGCGAAGCTTGCAGCGACCGAGTCGACGGCGAAGACGATATCCGAAATCTCGATGAAGATCAGTGCGATCAGTAACGGTGTGAAGAACAACTTACCGTTAATCCGCTGCGTAAACTTACCAGACGAGATGTCTTGTGTGATCGGCAATCGTTTTTCCAACCAACGGACTGTTTTGTTCTCTTCAAGCGACGTTTCCTGCCCGATGTTCTTGAACATCATGTAACCGGTGTAGACGAGGAAAGCACCGAAGATGTAGTAGACCCAAGCGAAGTTCTCAAGAAGCGAAACCCCTGCGACGATGAAGATGACGCGGAAGAAGATAGCACCGAGGATTCCCCAGAACAAGACTTTGTGCTGGTACTTCAACGGAATCGCAAAGTAAGCAAAGACGAGTGAGAAGACGAAGACGTTATCAATCGCAAGTGCCTTTTCGATGAAATAAACGCTCGTGTATTCAATTGCAGCGTCGCTGCCTTGCGCATAGAATAACCAACCGCCAAAGGCGACGGCAAGTCCGATCCAGACGAACGTCCAGGTCCAAGCTTCTCGAAGCGAGACCTCATGGGCTTTCCTGTGAAATACGCCAAGGTCCAGTGCGAGCATGATGAAGACGATGGCTAAAAATACAATCAATAGTGTCAACAGCGCTTCCTCCTTTTAAGTGGTGTTCTGTTTATATTTTGATTATAAGTTCATAAGAACTCAAAGTAAAGCGTTAAGTGTGCTGTTTTTTTAGACATAACACATTTATCACGTTTTCACTTTATAATTCAACATAACAGGAGAAGGAGTTGATCAGATGAAACAACAGAGTGCGATCAACAAAACCGCTTGGGAATACCGGGCCTATGAATTTTGGAATCAACGTGACGGGGCACCGTCTGACAAGGCAAAAGAAATTATGGCTAACCCGAAAGCAAGTCTTAAGAAACATCAGGACTATTTTCAGGAAGTGACCGGCAAACGGATTGCCAATGTGTGTGGATCAAACGGTCGCAAGGCGGTTCCGCTCGCACTGCTGGGTGCGGACGTCACGGTCTTCGACATCTCGGAAGCCAATCGCCGGTATGCACTCGAGCTTGCCGCATGCGCCGAGACAGAGATCGAGTATGTCGTCGGCGATATTTATGATATCGATTTGCATGCCTATCAGCACCAGTTCGATGTTCTGTATCTTGAAGGCGGGATATTGCATTATTTTCATGACCTTGAGGCGTTCACGGCGATTTTGTTTGCCTTGCTCAAACCGGGCGGGAAATTGATTTTGAGTGACTATCATCCGATCAAACATTGTATTAATCAGGAGTTACACTACATCCCGCGTTATTTTGATCAGGATACATATGAAGAGAACATTGCGTACCAATCCCATTTTGATCCGGCTGAACAAGCGGATTTTCCAAAAGTGATGTTGCGGCACTATACGATGAGTGAGATCGTGAACACCGTCATCAGCAGCGGCTTCAGGCTCGCGCAACTGGACGAACATCGGGGGTGGAACGGTGAAAACATCCCGTGGGAATTCACGATTGTCGCAACGAGATAAAACCCAGCATCCGTAAGCGGAGGCCGGGTTTGTTTTTAAAGATGGGCTGCAAACTCTCACCGATTGGTGTCAGGCGATGATGGCTGCCGGTCGTTCGACAACTCCGTGTACATCAGACGTCATGTCATAGGCGTTCAAGACGACGGGAGACCGCAGTCAAAATGACGGCCAAAATGACCATAATGCCACCGACCCACGGTGTATGCACAAGTCCGATTGTGTCGGCGACGAGTCCGCCGATTGTTGCACCAAGTGCGATCCCGATGTTAAAGGCGGAGATGTTTAACGCGGACGCGACATCAACGGCAGCCGGGACATATTTTTCCGCCAACTGGACGATATAAAGTTGGAGTCCCAGGACATTCATGAAGGCGAGCAGCCCCATCAAGATAATCCCGATGATCCCGGCAACTTTAAACGGAATCATGAACGACAAGGCAATCATGACGATGGCGTGGAGAATGAACATATAAAACAACGCTTTGATCGGGTTACCGTTGGCGAGTTTTCCGCCGACGGCATTGCCGATCGCGACGGCAATGCCGTACACGAGCAGAATGATGCTGATTAGGCTCGGACTGATTTTTGTGACGTCCTGCATGATCGGCGTCAAGTAGGTGAAGGCGACGAATGTTCCGCCGTAACCCAGTGCCGTGATCAGGAAACCGAGCATCAGGCGGCCGTTCGTCAACAGTTTAAACATATCGGAAAACTTCGCCGGTGGAGATTGTTTCAAGTCTTTTGGAATCAAGAAGAAACTGGCGATAATTGAGACAAGACCTAATGCAGCAACAGCGAAGAACGTCGCGCGCCAACCGAATGCTTGACCGATGAACGTGCCGAGCGGGACACCCGTGACGGTTGCGACTGTCAGTCCGGTGAACATCAAAGCGATGGCACTGGCTTTTTTATCCGCCGGTACGAGCTGAACGGCGATCGTTGAACCGATCGAGAAGAAGACACCATGTGAGAAGGCGGTGATAAATCGGGCGACGATCAACAGTTCAAAACTCTGAGCGACGGCAGAGACGAGATTACCGGCGATAAAGACGACCATCAACGCCATGAGCAACGTTTTCCGGTTCATCCGGTTCGTCAAAGCAGTCAAAATCGGAGCCCCGACAGCGACACCGATAGCATAACCGGAGATGATCAGACCGGCCAGGGTGATGCCGATGTTTAAGTCGCCGGCGATGGCAGCGAGTAAGCCGACCGGGACAAATTCCGTTGTTCCGATTCCGAAGGCGCTAATAGCAAGTGCGAGCAGGGCGAGGCGACCGTTTTGCGGGACCTGCTCCTGTTCGGCACGCGGGTTTAATTGATTCATGATGATTCCTCCTAAAGTGAGATGGATGATGAAAGTAAATGACGGAAGTGTTCCCAAACGACCGGGCCCGGTTCGCATTGAATGATGAGAAAACGTTTCTGCGTGATCCCATCATAGAGCGGGAAATCCATTTACGGAAGTACGTACTTTTAAGTGCTATAGGCACTAAAAAGTACCTTACCCCCTTCAACTAAAGCAATGGACGAATGCGGCTTGTACTTTCCGTTGACAGTTGTTATCATAAACCCATCAAATTTTCTTGAGAAGTACGCACTTTCAAGTGCGATAGGCACTAAAAAGTACCTGTCCCGCTGTACTTCAAGAATCGAAAGGACGAATCAGCATGGCCTACAATATTCCGGTCGAAGCGACCCTGCAAGTCATCGGAGGCAAATGGAAAGTCGTCATCATGTGTCATCTCATCAAAGGCGAACGCCGGACGAGTGAGTTGAAGAAGCTGATGCCGAACATCACGCAAAAAATGTTGACGCAACAACTGCGCGAGCTTGAACAGGACGGTGTCATCATCCGGACCGTTTACGAGCAGGTGCCGCCGAAAGTCATCTATTCCTTATCCGAATACGGTTGGTCGTTGCGCCCAATCTTAGACGCGATGTGCGCCTGGGGCGAAGGACATATCGACTTGACCGGCGAGGAAGTCGTATCTTCTTAAGCGGAACAAATCAAACGATACGCACAAAAAACGATCGTCTGTCTTCCAGACGGTCGTTTTTTGTGTAGGCATTACTTCAAGAAGGAAGCGGATTCCCGGATAAAAAAAGTGTTTGATGGCATCGTAAACAGAATGCTGGTCCGTGGGTAAGCCACGACTTAAGCGTGATGTATTACCCGTCTAGCGTGTCTCTTTTCCGTGTAGTCCGATGAAAGTGACAAACAATCCGACAGTAAGCGTAAAGGCAAGCATCGCATTTTGATACCATCCTCTCGGGAAAAAATCGACGAGGAACAACAACAGGAACAAGGAGGAGACAATCAGCCGTGCGTCCCGCGTTTGAGGACGGAGCGATTTCCAGTGAATCAACAGCAACAAGGAGGCCAAAGGAGCAACAATATAGGAAATCACAAAAAACGGAAAGCGTTTTAAGTAGAACGGTAACCGTTCAACGGGATCGCTCATGATATTCTCCTTTCCTTACGCATGGAGTTCAACAATTTCTACCCATACTTGATAATAGGTGAGATCTTCGAATGGTATTTCTGCCGTTTGAACCCGGAATTCCGGCACATGCGCCAAATAAAAGGTCAGGGCACAGGCAATCTTATAGTCTGGTGTACAGTAACCGTTAATCGTACGACCGTAGATTTCGTTTGCGAGTGCATCCGCCCAGACGTCTGCCTCACGAAAGGTCTCAAATACGATGGTTTCTTCTTTCCAACGGATCGGCATGCTCGAACCACTCCTTTTATCCTGTTATTCCTATATTCATCATAACAAAAAACGGACGAATGCTCCTGTCAGATAGGCATCCGTCCGTTTAATTAAAATATCGTTGTAGCCGAGTAAACCAGTAAGGTGGACATCGTGAATCGGAAAAGGCGGTCATACCGCGTGAAGAAGCGGCTGAATAGGGAACCGAAAGCCGACCATATTAAAAAGGGAGTCGTGCACTGGATCAACCATGTCGAAACAGCGGGGGACTCGGCGTCTTGGATCGCATCGAGATGCAGGACCGAATGATGCAGGCGATCGGTTTGTATGATCAGTCGAAAGGAATTAGGGGGGGATGGCGTATTCCTTATTAAGGAAATTCATTTCTTAATAGGGGGTAGTCGATTTGAATAGTTCGTTAATGTTTTCGGTCGATGCATGGTTTTACATTTATTTTGCAATTGGGGCAATGGTTGTTTTTCTCATCGGTTACGGGATTGCCAAGAAAACGCAGAAGCAGGACAGTGGCTTTTCGTTTATCCTGCTGATGAGTGTGGTTTTGTTCACGGCTCTAGCTTACTGGTTCAACGGTGCGGCAAGAGAAGTCTTTATGGGAACGTTGCCTTGGCTGATCAATCTCGTATTCGGCGGCGTACTTCTGATCGTGTTCCTTGCCTGCTCCAAAATGATTTTCAAAAGAATTTAAAGGTCAGTCGCTGTCGACGGACGGTTTCTTTCATAGGACCGTCCGTATATAAGTGGTTAAAGAGGGTAACGACTCCCTCGTCGTTCGATGACGAGAATGTGATCCGTGATTTCTTCCGGTTCGTCGTCGAACGCATCATATATGATTCGTTCGGACAACCGGATTTGATATTGCTCCAAACCCTCGACGGTTTGCAAATAGTCCGGCAATCTTTCGGTCGGTTCCGTTAAAGTTGGATAGGTAAACGGAAAATTATCGTCGTTCGGATTGTTTGTATGGATAAAAACGGCGTCCAATCCTGCATCCAGCCGGGACAGTTCGATCCAGAGCTGATACGGCTGCCCCCACGTTTGAAGGGCAGCGTTTAACTCATCCATCAGATGGAACAGTGCCTGGACATGTGCTTTTCGCATTTTAAGGTGACCGTTTCCGCGTCCGTCAAAATCAAGATGGACGTGCCAAAAATTGAACCAGCTGTCGGGACTGAAATCGAGCGGATAGGCGCTGAGTTGTTGTTCCTTTTGCAGATTCCGGAAATATCGGTGTTTGCCTCTGAATTTTTTCATCTGGATCAATCCTTTCTAACTATAAATATTATTATGGATGCTTGCTTGAAATATTATTTGTCTAATGCCTGACGTCTCCCTATACTTAAAGTATCGCAGGAAAAGGAGCGAAGACAATGATTGATTTTGAATGGTACCGGAGCTTCATCCATGTGTACCAACAACGTTCGGTCTCAGCGGCCGCACGGATCCGGTTTTTGACGCAACCCGCCGTCAGCCAGCATATCGCGGCACTCGAGGCGGAATTGCAAAGCTCGTTGTTTATTCGCGCTCCGCGGCAAATGGTTCCGACGGATGCCGGCAAGGAGCTGTATACGCAAGTCGTCGGTTTGATTGACCGCTTGGAAGAACTGTCGCTCGAAATGAAATATGTCGCAGGTGAACAGGTGCGACCGTTGTTGAAGTTTGGTGGTCCGACCGAATTCATTACCCACGAAGTGATTCCGGTCCTACCGCTTGATCTCGCCCAGTACATCGGCGATTTCGGACTGACCGACCAATTACTGAAGCGGCTCGCAGCAGGTGAACTCGACTTTGTCATCTCGACGAAACGTGTCGAAGAACCAGGCATTCAGTTTGTCCCGATTGCTGACGAAGCATTTTTCCTCGTCGCCCCTCACGCCTGGGAGCAACCGGACGATGACTTGAAGGGCTGGATGGATCGTCAGCCGTGGATCAGTTATGGGCTCGAACTGCCGATCATCCGGCGGTATTACCAGACACAGTTCGGTGAACGACCGGACGTCAGGCCCGAGATGGTGTTGCCGAATGTCGATGCCATTTTAAAAGCCGTTGCTTCTTCGCATGGTGTCAGTGTGCTACCGGATTATTTGATTCGCCAAGCGCTCAAAGACGATACGATTCAAGTCATTGCACCGGAACGTTTTGCGACGAACCATATCTACATGGCGTACCGGACGGAGTCGCGGCATGATCCGTTGATGCTCGATATTTTAGCTGCCTTGCAACACAAAAAGTAGGATCCAATTGCGGATCCTACTTTTTTTAGAAAAGGTATTAAGTTCTTATCTAAATTAGATGATTTCGTCTAAGAAAGTCAGTTTCCGGTCAAGAACCAACTCTGCGGTCTGTGTCCGGTACGTTTGATAATGATCAGAAGCGATATGCGCATCAAAGGCGGTCTGATCCTGCCACTGCTCGTAAAAGACGAAGTGGTCTGATGAATCGGCTTCACGATGGAAGGTATACTGCAGGCAACCGGCTTCTGCGCGGGACGGAGCGATAACTGCTTTAACGGCATTAAGAAAAGCGTCACTTTGACCCGGCTTGATCTGAATCTGAGCGATGAGAATAATCATCGATTTTATCTCCTTTCATAAGCGAGACCCGCCTAAATATAGACGGGTCTCTTGTAGATTAGTTAAGCGTTTTGATGACGGCATTTGCAACAGCAACCGTAGATTGTGGATTTTGACCTGTTACAAGATTTCCGTCGACTTGGACGTTTTCTGTAAAGTTGTCGGCGACGATGATGTTCGCACCAAGTTCACGCAGACGTGTCTCAAGCAGGAACGGCATGTAGATGTCGAGTCCTGTCGCACGTTCTTCTTCATCCGTGAATGTTGCGATCGTTTTACCGGCGACGAGTGGTGTTCCGTCTGTCAGTGTCGCACTGACGAGTCCAGCTGGTCCGTGGCAGACGGCAGCAACGGTTTTACCCGCTTCGAACAACGTCCGCAGTGCGTGGTTCAAGGCATCGCTGTGTGGCAAGTCGAACATCGTACCGTGACCACCCGGCATGAAGATCGCATCAAACGGACTGAAGTCGCTGATTGATTTCAAATCGAGTGTGTTTTCGAGCAGTGGGGCCGTGGCTTGAATGTCTGCCGGTACTTCGTCTTCGAGGCTGCGGGCGTCGATTGGCGAAAGTCCACCGTTTGGACTGGCGACCGTAATCGTATAGCCTTCTTTTTGGAACGCGACATAGGCTTCGCCGAACTCGGATAACCAAATGCCTGTTGCGTGTCCTTCTTTCATTTCGCTTGCATTTGTAACAACCATTAAGACGTGTTTACTCATGTTCATTTCCTCCTTGGATGTGTTCAGTAATTCGCTACGTGATTAGAATAACGCGGAGTTGATGTAAAAACAAATTAATAAAAATGAGGTTATCCATAAATAAATTTATAGTTAAAAATCTTCGTCTGAATCGCCCGGTAAGAAATTTTATTTCATATTGATTACGCTTTCAAATAAAACATTGTTTCTATTTAAGGAGATTGTTATACTAACGGTGAACGCAGGGGAAGGCATCAACGGCATGACGGTAAACATAGTGGATGGTCAGAAGGATTTAAAAGTTCAAGCCAGGGGTCAAAACAAAAGGGGAGCTGAGCATATGGGACAGAAACTCAACTGGACAGCAACACTCGGATTGACGACGGCGCTACTCGCCACGTCGCTGCCAACACAACCGGTCGCGGCGGAAACGACACCATCCGTTACGCAACGGGTCGACGCACAACTGGAACAGATGACGCTTGAACAAAAAATCGGTCAAATGATCATGCCGGATTTCCGGTTATGGGACGGGGTCAATCATACGCAACTGGCACCGGAAGTCGGACGGGTCATCGACCGGTTTGATTTAGGGGGCGTCATCCTGTTTGCGGAAAACGTCAGCGAGACGGAGCAGACGACGAAACTGGTCCATGACTTGCAGGAGGTCGTCAAGCAGGATACAAGCAACGATATCCCGTTGTTCGTGACGATTGACCAGGAAGGCGGGATCGTGACACGACTCGGAACGGGAACGAATTTACCGGGCAACATGGCACTTGGCGCGACCCGGAGTGCATCCTATGCGGAAGCGGCAGGCGGCATCATCGGGTCCGAATTGAACGCTCTCGGAATCAACGTCAACTTTGGTCCGGTCCTAGACGTCAACAACAATCCGGGGAATCCGGTCATCGGGGTCCGGTCGTTTTCAAGTGATCCGCAGCTGGTCGGGAAACTCGGTTCAGCGATGACGCAAGGCATTCAGGAGCAGGGTGTCGCTGCGACGGCAAAACACTTCCCGGGACACGGGGATACGGAAGTGGATTCGCATTACGGTTTGCCGGTCGTCGATAAATCACTGGCCGAACTGAAACGGCTGGAACTGATTCCCTTTAAACGGGCGATTGCTGAAGGAATCGATATGGTCATGACGGGACATATCGGGATGCCGCAAATCGAAGATGAGGTCGTCGAATCGACACAAGGCACGTTCCCGTTACCGGCGACGTTATCGGATGACGTCATCACCGGCGTCTTGCGGGAAGAGCTCGGGTATCAGGGACTTGTCATCACCGATGCCTTGAACATGCAGGCGATTGCTGACAACTTCACGGAGTCGGAAGCGGTCATCAAGACGTTTAAAGCCGGCGTCGATATCGCCTTGATGCCGACGATTCTCCGGTCGACACAAGACGTGACGAAACTCGAGACGATTTTTGACGACGTGATTGAAGCTGTCGAAAGCGGTGAACTGTTGGAAGCGGATATCGATCAGTCTGTCTCGCGGATTTTGACGTTAAAAGCAACACGCGGCATTTGGAATGAAACGGACACACCGGTCACGCTCGATGAAAAACTGGCGCAAGCAAAAACGGTCGTCGGCAGTCCGGAACATAAGGCGCTCGAACGAAAAATGACGGAAGCGGCGGTCACGCTCGTCAAAAATGACAAGAAAACATTGCCGTTCAAACCCAAAAAAGGGGAGACAATCCTTGTCTTGTCGCCGGCAAAAGATCAGACGGACAGTATGGTCAAGACAATCCGGTCGCTTGAGAAAAATGCCGGGAACCTGAAACACGTGAACATATTGACGGAAAATTATACGACGTCGACGCCACATCTGGAGCAAAATCCGAATCTGCAAGAAAAGCTGGCAGCTGCGGACTACATCATCGTCGGCTCAAACGTCAACAACAGTGACAAGCTGAAAGCGACGTCGGCGGATCATTATGTACCGGCGGAAGTGTTCCGTCAGGCGAAACGGACTAACACACCGTCCGTCCTGCTCAGTCTCCGGAATCCGTATGATGTCGCCGTGCAACCGGACGCGAAAGCGCAGCTGCTTGTCTACGGCTTCAAGGGGGATCCGAACGGTCCGGACTCGGAAGCCGGGAACACGAAATCAGCCGGACCAAATTTACCGGCAGGAATCCGCGCCATCTTTGGTGAAGTGAAACCACAAGGGAAACTGCCGGTTGATGTATCGAAGTTCAAAGACGGCACGTTCCGGAACACACTTCACCTCGAGTTTGGAGACGGGTTCAAGAACTGGAACCGGTAAGGACGATGGGAATAGGTAAGCTCAATCAATCCGATTGGGCTTTCCCTATTGACTCTTTTTGCAATAAAATTTCATTTATTATTAAATTTAATTGTTATTATATTTTTTATATAGGAAGTAGAAGGAGTTGTCAGAGAGGATGAAGGTCATGTTAGAAAAATTAGCGACAGAACGCCGGAATGAAAAGACGATGCGTCTCGACGACATGTCGGTCGAGGACATCTTGATGGTCATGAATGCGGAGGATCAAACGGTTGCTGCGGTCATTCAGCAGGAAATCCCGGTCATCAAACAAGTCATCGATCGGGTCATTCAATCGTTTCAAGCGGGCGGACGATTGATTTATATCGGAGCCGGAACGAGCGGTCGACTCGGTGTGCTGGATGCAGCCGAATGTGTGCCGACGTTTGGCGTCTCACCGGATATGGTCGTCGGCCTGATTGCCGGGGGCGAACGGGCACTCATCAAAGCCGTCGAAGGGGCGGAAGACAGCAAGACGCTTGCGGTCGAAGATTTACAGGCACTTCAGCTGACAGCGAACGATACCGTCATCGGCATCGCGGCGAGCGGCCGGACCCCTTACGTGATCGGCGGTCTGGACTATGCACGTGAAGTCGGTGCGACGACGGCTGCCCTGTCCTGCAACAAACAGGCGGCAATCAGTGAACACGCGGACTTCCGGATTGAAGTCGAAACCGGACCGGAAGTCTTGACCGGCTCGACACGCCTGAAGGCCGGTACGGCACAAAAACTCGTGTTGAACATGATTTCGACGGCAGCGATGATTGGTGTCGGGAAGGTCTATCAAAACTTGATGGTCGATGTCCAATCGACGAATGAAAAACTCGAAATCCGGGCCAAACGGATGATCGTGGAAGCGACAGGGGTTGATCTTGAGACAGCCGCGCGTTATTTCACATCGGCGAATGGTCACGTCAAGACGGCAATCGTCATGATTTTAGCGGACGTTTCGTATACTGAGGCGGTCGAACGATTACAACGTGCGCACGGATTCGTCCGCGACGCGCTTTAAGGGGGGACAAACATGAAGAAGGAAGAAGTGTTGGCATCCGCCATCCTTGAACATGTCGGCGGAAAAGACAACCTCCGGCAACTGGCCCACTGTATGACACGTATCCGGTTGGCGCTGAAAGATCCGACGAAAGCGGACATCCAGGCCCTCAAACAAATTGACGGTGTCATGGGTGTCATCGATGACGAGACGCTGCAAATCGTCGTCGGACCGGGAACGGTCAACCGGGTCGCCGACTACTTGAGCCGCGAAACCGGTCTTGCGATTGGTGAAGAGTCGGTCGATGAGAACCTGACGTTTGAAGAACGGGCCGCGATTGAACGGCAAAAAGTGAAGGACAAACAAAAGTCGCCGTTCAAACGCTTTTTACGGCGCTTAGGAAATATCTTCATCCCGCTCATTCCGGGACTCGTCGCATCGGGAATCATCAACGGAGCGGCGAACTTTGCGAAAAATGCCGGGGTCGATGCGACAGAAACGTGGATGCAGATTCTGTTACTGATCGGCAGTACCGTCTTTGCCTACTTAGCGATTCTCGTCGGGTGGAATACAGCGAAGGAATTCGGCGGCACGCCGGTCCTCGGGGCGATTGCCGGGGGGATTTTATTTAATCCGTTACTCGTCGATATAATTATTTACGGTGAACCGCTTGTCGTCGGTCGGGGTGGTTTGTTTGGGGTCATCTTTGCCGCCTGGTTGATGACGTATCTCGAAAAACATATCCGCCGGTTCATGCCGGTCTCGATTGATATCATCTTTACGCCACTCTTCACCGTGTTGATTGTCGGCTTTACGGCACTCTATGCGATCATGCCGGTCGCCGGTGTCCTGTCTGACGGGATCATGAAAGCGATCAACGTGATTCTCGAAGTCGGTGGTCCACTTGCGGGTGCCGTACTGGCCGGATTCTTCCTGCCGCTCGTCATGGTCGGTCTCCATCACGGATTGACACCGATTCATCTGGAACTGCTCAACACCGTCGGGAATACGGCACTGTTGCCGATTCTTGCGATGGCGGGAGCCGGGCAAGTCGGAGCAGCGATGGCGATTTTCGTCAAGACACGGAATCAACGGTTGCGCAACATTATCAAGGGGGCGATTCCGGTTGGGTTCCTCGGCATCGGTGAACCGTTGCTGTACGGGGTTACGTTACCGCTTGGTCGTCCATTCCTGACGGCTTGTATGGGAGCCGCAGTCGGCGGTGCCTTCCAAGCGACGATGAAAACGGCGGCGCTTGGGGTCGGTGTGTCCGGTCTGTCGTTGACACCGTTGATCGATAACGGAATGTACCTGACGTATATCGGCGGTCTTGTCATCTCGTACGTCTTTGGATTCTTATTTACATTCTGGTTTGGGTTTAAAGAGGAAATGGCGGACGGGATTTAACGCCAGTAGAAG
This sequence comes from Exiguobacterium sp. s128, assembly GCF_018618815.1. Taxonomy (NCBI): domain Bacteria; kingdom Bacillati; phylum Bacillota; class Bacilli; order Caryophanales; genus Exiguobacterium; species Exiguobacterium sp. s128. Next base: position 18,769 of record NZ_JACSMT010000041.1, read on the forward strand.
AACAGCACACAACAAAAAGATGGAACATCACGTTGAGGTGATGTTCCATCTTTTTTGACTCAAATCATGTTCAGGATCAGTCAGCGAAAAACTGGTTGATCTTGGTTTCAGACTTTAAATGACGCTGAATCAATTTTGTGACTGCTTGTTCCTGTTCGATTGTGCTGAGTTGCGTGTTGTACCAGCCGTTCAGTTTATCACGGGTCACGGTGAAGGTATAATCCGGGAAGGTAAACGTAATCCGGTCCACGTTATCGACGAGAACAAACAGGTAGGTTGCGTTGAACAGGACCGTCTCTTTGATCTCCTGTTCGACTTGTTCCGTCTCGATGTCCTTGTAAGTCAAATGGATGCCATACGGTGTTTGTTTCGTTTCAAGGGCAATCTGATGCAACTCTTGATGGTGTGCCAATTCTTTGACGATATTCGCGACGGCGCTGTTGTCGCCGACATAGGAATGTTTATAGTGGAACAGATCCGTCTTTGAATCGGCATGTTGACTGTAGCCATTCCAGATCAATACCAGACAGGCAATCGACAGGAACGGAATCAAAATTCGTTTCATACAATCTCTCCTTTATGTATCTCGTACTAATGGTATCATAATTCATGAAGTATCTCCTAAAAAATTCTTATATTGGAACTTTAGTAACAATTGACGGTCTTTGAGCACTACGCTGACAAGAAGGAGTGAAACAGATGAAAGGACTTGCCGTTTATTTGAGTGAACCACTGACAGATGAGGCGAAAGACAGCATCCGACAGATGCGGGCAATCGGTTTTACCTCGATCTTTACCTCGTTACATATTCCGGAAGACGATCCGTCGTTGTATACGGAACGGTTGCGGGCTTTAGGGGGATTGGCACGACAGTTTGAGATGGAACTCGTCGCGGATATCGCCCCGACTTCCCTTGCCGCGCTCGGCAAGACGTGGGAGGATGCCGATACCTTAACCGAATGGGGGGTGACCGGACTGCGGGTTGATTATGGTGTGACACCGAAACAGGTCGCCGATTTGTCGAGACAACTGATGGTTGCCTTAAACGCCAGTACCGTGACAGCGGAAGAACTCAATGCGATGAAGGCAGAAGGACTAATCCTTGAGAACGTCGAGGCGTGGCATAACTATTATCCGCGTCCGGAAACAGGGCTTGATCGGAACTGGTTCAACGACAAAAATGCGTGGCTTCACGGACAAGGCATACGTGTCCAAGCCTTCATTCCGGGAGACGGGCAACTGCGTGGTCCGCTCCATGCCACATTACCGACGCTCGAAGACCATCGGAGACAAGCGCCTTTTACCTGTTATTTGGAGCTGGAAGCATCCATCGACCGGATTCTGATCGGGGATCCGAGCTTGTCGGAGAACTCGATACGGCAGTTTGCTGCGTATCAAGAGGGTGTGATTGTCCTCCGGGCAACGGGACAAGGCGATGATCCACTGTTGAAGAGCGTACATACAAATCGGATGGATCCGGCCCGTGATGTCGTCCGTTCGATCGAGTCACGCGCTTACGGCCGGCCGGGCAACGGACTACTGGAACCCGCGACTTTATCAGACCGTCCCATCGGATCCGTGACAATTGATAACCTGCGTTACGGACGATATGCCGGAGAATTGCAGGTTACGAAACGGAATCTTGCGGCGGATGAACGCGTCAATGTCATCGGACGTATAATCGAGGCGGACCGAGCGTTGCTGCACCAGATTGGACCCGGCGGACGGTTCCGGTTGGAGTGGGTGGAAACGGAATGAAAAAGATTATGCTAATTGGTTCCGGCGGATCAGGTAAGTCGACGCTTGCGAGACAACTCGGTCAACGGCTAGGCATTCGCGTCCACCATCTCGACAGCTTATTGTGGCGGGCGGACTGGCAGGCAGTTCCACGCGAAGAACAACAACGAATTCAAAAGGAATTGGTCAGCCGAGACGACTGGATCATCGACGGAAACTACGGCGGGACGATGGATCTTCGGTTGAACGCCGCGGATACGATCATCTTTCTTGATTTACCGCGAACGACCTGTGTCTACCGGATTCTCAAACGGTCGATTCGGTACCGGCATCAGGCCCGACCGGATATGGCAGCCGGGTGTCCGGAGAAAATCGATGTTGCTTTTTTGAAGTGGATTTGGAACTATCCAAACGTTCAGCGACCCGACATTCAGTCAAGACTCGTTCAAGTCGCATCAACGAAGACAATTGTCGTTTTAAAGTCTCCGCAAGAGGTTCAGCGGTTTATCGAAAGTGTTGCCTGAGCAGTGTGAAAAAAGTAGACAAAGCAAACGACTCCCGGGCAACTGGGAGTCGTTTATTTATCGTTCAATTTTTTCAGAGTTGAGTTGGTTGTTCGTCAACGGCAAGCGTTCTGGTCCAGTGTTCCTGAATCACTTGCAGTACAAAAGCCGGATCGTCCCAGTGCGTGATGTGGGAAGTCGCCGGAGCGGAGATCACAGTACCACCGGTTTTTTCCTGCCACAGGGCAATTGCTTGTTTGCGGAACGGTTCATCCGAGACGGGTAACGTTGCACGGAGTAACACCAGGTTTTCTCCCGGAACGTCGTCGAGAAAATCGAGGATTTCGTCCTGATACATCGCGGCCAGAATCGCTCGCACCGTCTTTGCCCGGGCATGCCAGTAGTAGCGCCCCTCCTGCATCCGGACAAAATCCTTTCCGGCTAAGTCAAGCAGCGGCGACCGGCGCATCTTTGGTCCGTACACGGCAACGTCCCGAAATTCCTCCCACGTCGAGACGGACTCCTCAAAATCCGTATCGTAAAATGCAGATTCCTGCTCGAGTGGTGTGCCCCGCAACCGTTTACTTTGATAACCGCCGTCAATCAAAATCGATCCGCGGACCCGCTCCGGCTGTTCTTTTTGATAATAAAGTGCGATGAAACTGCCCCAAGAGTGCGAGAGGAAATAAAAGTCTTCGATGTATAACTGTTCAAACAGTCGATTCAGCCAATCGGAAAACCGGGCAAACTGATAATCCCGTTCATCCGGAAACGGTTCGGTCTTCCCGTGACCCGGGGCATCGATCGAGATAATCCGGTAGTCGTTTTTCAGCGCATCGGCGAGTTCAATGAAGCTGAGGCTCGTTCCACCGAGACCATGCAGACAAAAAATCACCGGGTGATCCGGGTCGCCCCATTCTGTAATGTGTGTTGAAATTCCGGCGCATGCGATATTGTAACGTTTCATCTGTTTTCCTCCATTCTCGAATAGGTATGCACTTACTTTTTAACCAATATTATACATAAATTGTTGTATACTGAAGCGAGTGAATTTAAAAGACAGACGGAGGGAATGTGGAATGAAAATTACAGCCGCGACACTTTGGACGGATCGATTAAAACCGATACAACACTTTTATACGACGACGCTTGGCTTCAGACTTGTTGAAGAAACCGTAACATCTTTTACGGTACAAATCGGGACAAGTCAGCTTCGATTTGAACAAGATACGACACAGCAACCGAAACAATACCATTTTGCGTTTAACGTTCCGGGAAATGCGTTTCAACTGGCCAAGGACTGGTTGCAACAGAAAGTGCCGTTATTAATCGAGGACGGAGCGGACGAAATCTTTTTTGAAAACATCAATGCCCATTCCGTTTACTTTTACGATCCGGATGAGAACGTCGTCGAATTGATTGCCCGGCATGACGTCAATCCGAATAAGTCGCTTGACAGCTTCAGTGTACATCACATTCTTGATATCGGAGAAATGAACGTGACGACGCCGGATGTTGCAGGTGTCGGCGCATCATTTGCGGAAATTGGTGTCTTTCACCGCTACCATCAACCGATTAACGTCGACTTCCTGAATTTCCTCGGGGCACCGGAAGATGGGACCCACCTGTTGCTTGGGCGAGAAGACCGAACATGGTTGTTCTCACCGAAACCGGCGGTCACAAGTCCACTCGTTCTCGAACTCGACGGCAAGCTGCATGTCCGGATCGATGCGGAAGGTGTCTTACATTATGAGAGAGAAAAAAATACTTAAAAGGTACTTTTATATTTTCACTATAAAACAGAAGTGAGTTTCAAGAAAATATGATACTGAACATAAAAATGGAGGACTAAGTTATGGCGAAATTAAAGAATGTAGAGGTTAACTGTATTTTGCAATAGGTTTGTGGTTCTTACGCAATGTTAGTGAACGTTGACACGTATACTCCCGATTAAACACAATCGTTTTCTTACAATATTAACTCTCTTGATCTTG
>NZ_JACSMT010000042.1:0-22264 GCF_018618815.1 Exiguobacterium sp. s128
ATGTGGTGTGGTAACTCCATTCTACACGAGGCCGTTATGGGCTTTTTGTGTTTTCCGTCAGGTGTTGCACTTAATATTACAATTCGTCATATAATAAGGAATTCTCGTTTGAACCACACAAACCTGCCGATTCGCTTCAATTATTTTTTGGTTCCGTTTGCGAAAAACACGAGTGTTTCTTCCTCACCCGTCGTCAAGTCCCGTTCGACCCTCTCACGATACAACCGGCGCATGTCGGATACCTGGCCTGAAGCTTGCTGCGTCACCTCAATCGCCCGACGCAACACCATGACTTCTTGTTCAAATTCATCCTTTGGCATCGCTTCGCCATGTGACCAGACGTAATAGTCGGCGTCATATTCCGCGATGACATCCAGTAAACGGGTTGTTTGGTCGGTCGTATAGTTCCACTTGGCAGAAAAGATATCCGCATACATCGCGTCCCCTAAAAACAGGACCCGTTCTTGTGGAATATAGATCAATGCACTCTCTGGCGAATGATCATTTTCGACTTGCCGCAGGAGACACTGAACTCCACCAAGATCCACTTCAAGTTGCCCTTCGAATTGAATCGTCGGCAAGACGATCTCGATGTCACGGTTTGCTCCGAACTCCAGTTTGATCGCATCGGCACAAAACGGAATTTCAATCTCTTGTTGGATCCGTTCCTCGAGTGCCTCATCCGACCATTCGTAATCCATCATCTTTTGCATCTCTTCAACCGTCCGTTTCGTCGCAATCGTCGGCACGGCCATCTGTTTCATTCCGAAGATATGATCCCAGTGCCAATGCGTCAATGCAACGAGGTCCGGTTGTTTCAGCCCTTGTTTTTTCATCTCCTCTAAAAATAGAGCGGCGTGTTGGCTCGAATTTCCGGCATCGATGACGAGACTCCGGTCGTCCCCCGTAATCACCGCGACGATGGGTCGATCCGTCTCACTGACCGGTGTCTGGTACCAAATCCGGTGGGTTAACTGTTTAAATTGTTGTATGATGATCGCCTCCTTGTTCAGTATACCGAAAAAGTCCATCCGGGGGATGCCCGGATGGACGACTGGAATTTCTTATTTTTTATTCTGTTTTTGACGGAATGGCCACCAGACACCTGGTCCAAACGAAACTGTAATCGCTGGAATCAGAAGTGGTAGGACAATCAATCCGTATAACAGGAGACCCGTTATGACAATCGTCGCAATCTGGACAAGACTGAGAACACCAGATGGCATCATGGCACCAAACGTTCCGGCCAAAATGATGGCCGCCGTAATGATGACCGAGCCCATTTTCTTCATCGAGACATACATGGCTTCTTTTGTATCCAATCCGTTGATCGTTTCTTCCCGGAAACGATCAAGGAGGAAGATGGAATAGTCAATCCCAAGGGCAACCAGCATGACGAATCCGAAGAATGGAACGGCCCAGCTGATTCCATCGTAACCAAGTCCATTGACGAAAATCAATTCAGTAATCGAGACCGACGTATAGTACGTCAATAACAATGAACCGATCATAAACAGTGGCATGATCAACGAACGGAACATGACTGCAAGGATGACGAACAAGCTGACGATCATGATGACGACCGTCCGGGTAAAGTCAGCTTTTGACGTATCATTTAAATCACTGTTGATACTCGAAATACCACCGTAAGCCACTTGTGCCTGCTCGAGTGGTGTATCTTTTAACGTGCTGGCTGTTGTTTTCTTGATGGCAGCAACCGTTTCAATCGCTTCCGGTGAATACGGATCGTTGTTTAAGATGACTTCGAACTTCAATCCGGTTTCGTCATCAATCGTATAGCGTTCGATGACCGGCTCAAAGTCTTTGCTCGACAAGGTATCTTTCGGAATGAACATTCCTGTACCACGAATCGTTTCTGAATCGCCCATCTCTTTGAGGAAATCGGCGGCGTCAGTCAATCCGGCTTCAATCTTTCCAAGCCCTTCATTCGCAGAACCGACACCATCCGCAAGTTGCGTTAATCCGCCTCCGAGTTGACCGGCTTGTGCCCCTTGCGTTTCAATCCCCGCTGCCGCTTGCGCGATACCCGTCTGAATTTGTGACAGTTGACCGGATAACGCTGTCAATGTCCCAACCGTTTGGGGGATATTTTCGGCAGATTGTAACCCTTGTCCGACAAGTGCTATCTGCTGATTGATTTGACCGAGACCAGTCGCCGCTTGCTGCAACTGTGCGGCCCCGGCTGTCGCCTGATCACCTGCCGGAATCTGACCACTGATCGTGTTCAGGTTTTCTTCGACCGTCTGAAGTCCTTGACCAACTTCACCGAGTCCGTCTTTTGCGTCCGTCAGACCATCTGCGACTTGTTTCAGTTGTTGGTCGACATACAGATCATCGATGACGTCACCGGTCGGACGTGAAATCGAACGAACGGCTTTGACCCCGTCGAGTTTAACGAGTTCACGACTCAATTGCTCCGCATACGGGACTGTTTCTTCCGTCACGAGTTTTTGATCGTCTTTTAGAATGATATTGACCGGCAATGACTCACCGGCACCAAAGCCGTCAGAAATCGCATTTAACCCTTTGACGGTTTCGTATTTTTCACCAATCTCATCGACGGTATTAAACGAAAGATCGTCGTCATACGTAAACAGTGTCGGAATCGTGATGACGGCGACGATTGCCATCGCAAGGAGCGGACGGCGAATCGATAATCCGCCATACCGTGCCCATAATCGGCTGTCTTTATGACTCGCGGCATTTTTCGATGGCCAGAATAGCTTCTCTTTTAATGTCGCCATGAAGAACGGAACGAGTGTGAACAGAACAAGTAAGAGTACAGCGATTCCGACCGCAACGGCGACGGATGATTTAAAGATCGGGAAATCGGCAAACCCAATCGCCGAGAAGCCGACGAGAACGGCCAGACCACTGATCAGTAACGTCCGCCCTGCTGTTTGGTACGTGTTGACGATTGCCGTTTCCACATCGTGCCCTGCCGTTAATTCCTCTTTATACCGACTGAGGAGTAAGATACAGTAATCCGTCCCAATCCCAAACAGAATCGCAACAAGGAAAATTTGCGTAAAGTTCGAGACGGGGAATCCGAACCAATCGACGAAAAAGGCGACAAACGACTGGCTCATCAAATACGTCACGCCGACTGCGAATAGCGGAACAAACGGCGTAACGATTGACCGGAAGACGATCAGCAACAGACCAAAAATCAATCCGACGGTAATCAATTCCGTTCGTTTCAACCCTTCTTGCGAACTCGTATTGACATCTGCATTGATGAGCGACTCACCCGTCAGATAAATTGTCCGGTCGTCCGGTAAGAGATCCGTCCGAATCTGCTCGGCGAGTGTCGTGATTTCGTCTTGTGAACCATCGACCGTGATCGGAACGAGGACCGTTTTTTTATCTTTTGAGATCAACTGTCCTTCCGTTTCCTTGCTTTCGAATGGGTTCAAGACACCTGTGACCGGCTCATCCAATTGTTCTAAATCCTTGACGATTTGACCAATCTCTGACCGGTCTTCTTTTGTGACCGCTTCTTTTAAGGGGATGACAAGTGAAATGGTTTCTTCACTTGCTCCGGCCGCCTTTAAAATATCGGCTGCCCGTTGTGAATCTGTATCACTTGCTAACTGGATCGCACCAGCCTCTTCTGCTTGTTTCGATAAGTTCGGTGCGGCTAAAAATAATCCGACTGTCGCAAGCAACAAGACGATTACGATCGGCCAACGCCATTTGACGATTTGTCGCATTCCTGTTCCACCTCTTCTGTCTCTATTTTTCTGAATTAATCTTCAATCTTCAAAATCGCTTTGACTTTCCGGAACGTTTCGATGAATTGTTTGATTTCCTTATCATCGACTTTGCCGTCAATCAATTGTTCCAAATAACTGTAAATCGCTTGATTCGAAGCCTCGACGACTTCTCGTCCTGCTTCCGTCAAGACGATTCGCTTTGTCCGATGATCATCTTCTGAACGTTCGACCTCGACTAAACCATGTTCGTTCAGTTTTTTTAACCGATTCGAAATCGCACTTTTATGCACTCCTTGCATGACCGCAATCCGACCGGACGCGACCGGACCGTATTTATCGACCAGCTTCAACAAATGGAGTTGCTCCGGTGAGTAGAGACGCCAGACTGGCGAATCAACAGATTTCAGGACCCGTTCTGTCCCGTGAATCATCACCTCTTCAAACAGCAGTACGGCTTCTCGAAGATTCTCTTTCATGATAGTTTACCCCCTAAACTCATATAAGTAGTTTAGCCCCTAAACCAGATAGCGTCAACTCCAAACTGTCACAATTATCCTGACATGTAAATCCAATTTTCGTTATGATGAGAGTGAGCATCATCATAGGTAAAGGAGGACTACAAATGACCGCATTATTCTGGATTGCATTAGTGATCTGTGTACTTGGACTTATTTTTACAGTGATGGTCGGACAGAGTCGGAATGAAGAAACCTACAGCAATAGTCAAACGGCGAAAAACATGTCTTGGATGTATTTGGTCTTATTACCCGTCATCTTGATCATTCTCGGAATCTTTTATTATTTATTGACCTGACTTAGATCAGCCGACAAAAAAGCTGCTTCGATGAGATCGAAGCAGCTTTTTTTGTATCTTCTGTTATTTGAGTGTTTTAGGGCGAACGATATAGATGTCACACTTCGCATACCGCGAGATGTTTTCCGAGACACTTCCGATCATGATCCGTTCCATCGCGTTCATCCCGACGGCACCACAGACGATTAATCCGGCTCCGACCCGTGGAGCGATGACTTTCGGAATCAACGTTTTGGGTGATCCTGTTTCGATGACGAGTTCGACCGCTTCCAAACCGGCTTCCTTCGCCCGTTTCTCATACTTGTCGAGTAACTCCTGCGCATACTCAGTTACGTTTTGATCAATGAACCGTTGATTGGCCCGGACGTTCGCAAAGGTTTGAATATCGATGACATGTGCGATGACCAACTTGGCTTGATCAAGTTTCGCGAACTGGACGGCTTTTTCAAAAGCTAAATCCGCCGTCTTTGATCCATCGACCGCTACTAAAATCGTATGATAATGGCTATCCATCGTTGTTCACCCTTTCCACTCAGGCACGATTACAACATCCGATCGTTTTCATTTTCGAGCGCGCGGTTCTCATGATCAAGCTTCCGCTCGGCCTCGATGCCTTCCGGTTCACTCTCTAAAATACTTTTTTGTTCTGGTGCCGGACGAGTTGCTCCTTCTTCGTCGGCAAGCAGTACGTAAGCACCACTTCTCACACTCGCGACATGTCGTTCCACTTCACCTTCTTTGAGCCCGAGTGAATGAAATGCGTCACGTGTCTCTTCATCCGTGACTCCTTTTCCTGTAAACCGTTCAAACAACGTCTGTTTCCCGGAAACGAGTTGTGCGGCTGATTGCCCACGCAACATCGCCATGTCGGTTTTATCTTGTAAGACGACATATAGGTCTTCTTCCAGATAACCAGCGAAATGTAAATCTTCAATCTGACGAATCAAATCCGTCTCATTTTCGTACGTACCGATCAACTGTTTTTTCCCCATTGGTCATTTCCCCCTTTTATACTTCTATAAGGGATATACCCCAAAAACTGAAAAGCAACGACATCAACTGTCGCTTTCTTGAGAAATCGGTCTTTTTTCTTTTGAAAATAATTGATCCCGTTTGCGGAACACAAGAATGATTGCAATCATCAGCACAATTATAATTCCGATCGTCAGTCCTTGCTGGAGACTGTTTAATCGTTCGTTAAAAAACAAACCGATGTAATACCAAATGATGACAAGCCCAAAAACCCAGTCGGCATGAATCAAAACAAAGCAGAGAGCGCCACCAGCAAAAACGAGCAACATCAGACTGACCCATTGGGTGGCCGTCAGACCAAATAAATCATCAAAACGAAAATCTTGCAAAATACGAAACGGCAGAATCAGAACCTGGACACTCGACCAGGCAAGGAATACAGAAAACGGTGAACGCATCCAAGGTGAACGGTTCGGATGATGTTGAATTTTTATATAAATGATGCATAAACTAATAAAAGAGATCGTCGTCGATACGAGTTCCCATGGTGGACCGATGATGCTACTCGCTCCGAATCCAAGCATCGTCAGCATAAACCATCCGCTAATATCAAAAATCAATGTCCGATCGGCCGGATAGGCTTGAACCGGTCGGATACACCAAATCAACAAAGTCGTGTAGACGACACCGAAAATCGCATCAATGAATGACGCAGGCATGATTGCGAGTGAATCTCCGGTTGGTGTTTCATACCAGACGACACGTGCTAAGAGAACAAATAAAAAACTGACCAGATTCAAAAAGCGTAGTCCGGTTAACGGTTGCATTCCTGTACACCTCCTCAGGTATTTATTTCCCGCAGGACAGATGACGAAAACAAAAAAATACCGTTTTAAGAAAAGTGTTTTAGTGAATAGAGGACTACAAAGGAGCGATTCGATATGGAACCTTTCATCAAACCTTTTCACTACAATTTCATTCGGGGGCAAGTCGATTTGCTGACCCAGCAATTAACCACCGTTCATGACGCCGATGTATTAGAAGCTGTCATCTATAGTGCCGCTCAAAAAATCTTTGATTTACTCCCTGTTTTGACGGCTGAACAAGAAGAACTTTTAATGCACATTCGAGTGCATACGACTTAATAAAGAAGTATGATCTTCTAAAAACGCTTGAATCTGTTGAATTTTCATCCCATTCGTCGTCGCCCCGATGTACGTACCGTCATCATACAATAGCAACGCCCCATATTCAGATGACGTGATATCCAACATCTTTTGGACGATTGCCGGATAGGACTCGACCGTTTCTCGGACAGCAAGTGCTTTCGTCAGTTCACTGCGCATCTTCAACTTTTCTTCATTTTGTTTGGTTGCCTGATAGGCTTCTTCCAATTCTACCTGTTGTGATTGTAATTCTTCCTGCTGGGCAAGTAGTTCCTCGCTTTGCGCCTGCAACTCTTCGTTTTTCCCTTGCATCTCTTCTTTATGGGCATTCGTCGTGACGGCCATCTGATTAAAGGACGAACGTAACATGCCTATCTCATCTGTCCGCTGTTCCGTCAAATCCATCTCAATCGGTTCATTGCGCGAGAGTTTTTGATTATCGTCGATCAAACGTAACAACTGTTTGGTCATTCGCTTCAAAAACGGATGGACAAACAATAAAATGAACGCAATCAAAACAAGAATACTCGAAATCCAAATCCATTGTGTCTTGGCGACTTCACTCCGCAGATTCATGACGGCATCATTTTGTTGTTGTTGCAGATTATTCCGGTACTCATTGAGTGCCGAAGAAGCCTTCTCGATGTCAGGTGTGATGTCGATTGAACCATCTGCCGTTTGTTTAAGCTGTCCCTGCTCGACTAATCGTTCAGCGATGGGCAATGAAAATAAGCTATCGCCTTCTAAAAAGTCTTCCCGGATCGCCCCTGCCTTTTTTTCATTGACATACGACTGAGTCAGCGGGAATAACGCACTGTAGTACAAGTCATACAAATTCGTCATCTGAGCTGCGAATTCTTCTTCTTCATCGGTTTTCCCATTACGTACAAACCAATCCGTCTCACTTTTGATTTCGGTTCGAAGTTCCTGGATTTCATCAAAACGTTCCTGATCACCAAAGATGACGAATCCCCGCAGACCAAATTGGACCGTTTGCCAGTTGTCCCATAATGTATCTGCCCGTCGATTTTGTTCACTGATGACTTCTAGATCCCCCCGTGACGATTCGATCCGCTCTTCCATGTAATCATAGACAAAAAAGGAAGTAATCGAGACCAAAAACAATACTACATAAAACACTGCCAATAGTTGCCGCCCGATTCGTCTCCGAATCCAATTCATCATCAAATATCCTCCTCATCATTCGATTCGAATGATGCTTGCCTTAAAATTAGTCTAATCAATTAAAAATACCATATTTTCAAAAAAAATACTTTAAAAGCAAGATAACTGACTAAAAAAACAAGCCTTTTTCGTTTTACCCGAAAAAGGCTTGTTCGAAGACTTATTTTTTAGCTTTTTTAACGACAACTGTTGTTTTTGTACTTGTTTGCTTGAGATTGTTTTCAGCATACACATATAGTTTCGCTCCTGCTTTTTGTTTAGCGATTTTCACAGAAAACGTTCCTTTAGAGGTGACTGTTCCTTTGGCAATGACTGTTTTTTTTGCATTTTGGATAGAGATCCGTGCTTTCTTTTCGCCCGTTCCGGTTACCTTTGTCGCACCGGCTGTCACCGGATTGACTTTTGGTGCCGTTGGCGGAGCAAGAACCGTGATGACGGTCGCTTTACTCGAACGGTTCGCGATGTCTTTGACCGTGACTGCGAGACGGGTATTCGGTGCCAGTTCTTTGACTTTGACAGTGAATTTCCCTTTACTGTCGACAACCGCTGTTCCAACAATCTTGTTTTTTGCGTCTTTGATTGTGATTTTACCATTAACGATCGCTGTTCCCGTCACTTTTGTTGCGCCGGCAAGGACACGATCGACTTTTGGAGCAGCCGGTGCTTTTCCTGGTAAGACTTCCGTCCGTTCTGACGTGACATCAAGTCCGTTTGCGTAACGGATCGTCAAGACCGATGTTTTTTCCTGACGTGGAATCGTCACACTGTACTTACCTGATTTTGCTGTTGTTTTTGCCAACATTTTTGCCGTATCTTTTGTATCTGTCAACTTCTTCGTCGACCACACTTCCACTGTTGTACCGGTTTTGACTTGTCCACTGACAACAAGCTGATTGTCATAAACCGGATTGACTTTACCGTTTAAGTGCAATTGAGAGATGGCACGCGTGATGTTCACTTTTCCGTATCCGGATACCGGGCTGACGAATGCCGGGAAGTCCGGTGTCATTTCTTTTTCATATCCCGGTGGATACTCATCTTCCATATCTTCGTCTTCATCGTACCAATCATTCGGATTTTCAAAGGCGAGTGGCTCCGCGCTTGTCCGTAGGATCGTTTCGATTTGTTTTGGTGTCAACTTGTCATTGAGTGACGCAAGGATTCCCGCGACTGCCGCCACGTGTGGGGAAGCCATACTTGTTCCGTCCATGTAGACCGTATTGCCGTCCGGAACGAGACTCGCGATTTTCGAACCAGGTGCGACGACATCCAGTCCAATTCCGTAGTTCGAGTAATCAGCAACCATACCGAGCGGGTTTGTCGCTCCGACAGAAATTGCATATTCTGAACTGGCGGGGAAACCGACAGACATATCATATTCGTTCCCTGAAGCTGCAACGACCGTCACGCCGTGATCCGCTGCATATTTCATCATGTAAGCCATCGTCCGGCTCTCGCCGCCGCCTAGACTCATATTGATGATTTTTGCGCCATGATCAACCGCATATTTGATTCCGAGTGCGATGGCGTCGGTCTCGCCTTCACCGTTGGCATTCAACACTTTGATTGGAAGGATCTTCGCTGATTGATGAATCCCGCGAATACCATACTCGTTATCGAGCGCTGCCGCGATGACACCTGAGACATGTGTTCCGTGACCGTTGTCATCCAACGCATCTCCGTTTCCATTGACATCGACATAGTTCTTTTCCTGGGCAATATCGACTTTTCCTTGCAGATCTTTAAGGCGATAATCGACCCCTGTATCGATGACCGCAATCGTGACCGGTTTTAGCGTTTGACCTGAATTGTTCTTTACGAACTGTTCAAACCCGATGCCAGCGTCCGGGAATTGTTCGACATTTGATTTTTGATTGAGCGACCATTGGTAGTTGTAGTTGATGTCGCCCGTTGCCCGGTATGTCTGGATTTCCTCGACATATTCAACGGCACTTGATTTCTTCAATGCTTGTTTCAGCACAGCTGCCGATTGGTTTTTGACCGTCGGATCTTCTGTGACGATGACAAACTGACCTGTTCTACCAAGTGATAATTTCTCGACATCTGCCGCTTGCGTACCGTTGATTTTCATCGTCCGTTGTGTCTGACCCGGTTTCAACTTAACGATGAAACGTGTTTTCGCCTCTGATTTGACACTGATGCCAAACGGTTTGAAGGCTTCACTCAAATCAGAACCACCGATGGTTTCGATACTCGCTTTTTTCGCGACTTGATTGATTTCGGTTGCGATGACTTCTGGTGACGCGTCACGCGTCAAAGCATGCAATCGATTGATGGCCGTTTGATCCGTTTTCGTTAACGTGTATGCCGTTCCGTTGACGAGAGCTGTCATCGCCGGTTTAAGCGTTTTTAAATCTTCATACGTCTGTGTACGCTTATCTTTATTGAAGAGAAGTGTTTTGACGACGTATGGAGAGACTTTATAGTACAACGACGTCAAGCTTCGTCCTTCTTCCGACTGACTTAAAACTTGTTTTTGAATCGCGTGCATCAATGCAAGCAATGGTTTCTCGTCCGTCGTTTGTTTGAGGGCTTCTTCCGCCATACAGCTCATATCGCTGATCGGCTCATATTCGACAGGCAATGTAACATCGTTATACGTTAATTTGACGTGAGCCGCTTTCGTTGCTTTATCTTCTTCGATGTTCGGGTAATAATCGACTTTGACATAGTATGGACCGTCCCATGCATACGGGACGGCAAGTTTTGTCACGTCTTTGTCGTTTGGTTCCGCGTATCCACGGTAACGATCAAATGTCTCGTCTTTTGATGCCATTTCCTGACTTGGATAGGCCGTGACTTCAATCGGCTGATCCGTATCAAACGACAATTCGAAGTGAGTCGCTGTTTTTTCGATTCCTGCTTGATGTTCGACCTTGTACCAGTATGTATTCTTTTCTGCTGTTCCTGTCTCAAGGACGGTTTCCTGTCCTGCTTTCAATAGTACCGCTTCCGACAATTCACTTGCTGCTGCCGTTTTTGTCGCTGAAGGTCCAATTCCAAGTGTCAGAATCAAACAGCTCAGCATGAGCCAAATCGTTAGTTTTTTCACAACGTTCCTCCTCAAGATATGATCATACATTGTTTATAGTATAAACAATATTTGGATAAAATGGATAGCTATTTCTCGAGAGATGCACCTTACAGTTTCGAAAGAAAAGACACCTTCCACAAAAGTGAAAAGTGTCTGTTTGGTTGATTATTTAAATTCAGAAATATATTGTTCGTACCCTTCTTGCTTTAACTCCTCTTTTGGAATAAATCGTAGAGCAGCCGAGTTCATGCAATAACGTAAGCCGGTTGGTTCCGGACCATCGTTAAAGACATGACCAAGATGGGCATTCCCGTGCCGGCTTCTGACCTCCATCCGCTTCATCCCTAATACAAAATCACTTTTTTCAATGATGTTTCCTTTTTCTAACGGTCGAATGAAGCTTGGCCATCCGGTTTTCGAGTCGAATTTATCATTTGAAGAAAATAACGGTTCACCGGAAATCAGATCAACGTAGATTCCGTCGGCCTTTAAATCATGGTACGGATTATCAAAAGCTGGTTCTGTCCCATCTTCTTGGGTGACCTTATATTGAATATCTGTTAACTTCGCTTTAATCTGATCGTCAGTTAACTTCGTATATTTCGGTAAATCAAGTTTTGGTTGATCGTTCCAATATCTGTTAATGAATTCGTCCCGTCCGGAAGCGGCACGATAAAATTTATACTTCTTTTCGCTTTTCAGGTAATAATCTTGATGGTAGTCTTCCGCCTCATAAAACGGTCCTGCTTCAATCAACGGCGTGACGATTTTTTGATCAAAGATCCCGCTCTCGGCTAAGTTTTTCTTCGATTGTTCGGCGATTTGTTTTTGTTCTGCGTTCGTGTAGAAAATCGCTGTCGTATACGATTCGCCTTGATCGACGAATTGACCGTTCGGATCAGTCGGATCGACTTGGCGCCAGTAGACATCCAGTAATTGTTTATATGAGATGACCGATGGATCAAACGTGATTAAGACTGCTTCCCGGTGACCGGTCGTCTCCGCCGATACCTGGTTGTATGTCGGATTTTCAAGATTTCCACCGGTATAACCGGAAATGACCGATTTGACCCCTTTTAACTCTTCAAACGGCGGTTCCATACACCAGAAACAACCGCCCGCTAAAATCGCTGTTTCTTCTTTTGTATAAGACAACTCTTTGCTTCCGCTCGATTTTGCCTGTTGCTGCTGAAAGATAAAGTAGCCGCCAATCATAATCGCAATCAATGCTACGACCGAAAGAATCGTCAACATCCGTTTCCTCATCTCCCTCCGCCTCCTTTTTTAAGCTTACGTCACCCACAACCGGACGGATGTCTTTTTTCTAATGTACCTTGATTTCCCACAGTTTGTCGCCAAGTCTGCTTTCATTTGGCACATTCAAAAAATACGATTCATCCTATTGAAAGAGGGAAATACATCTAAGACACTAAAAAACCAGGAGGGGTATTTATGTTTGATTATACCGTCACGTCTAACTACTCAACAGAAGAAACAATCGAACGCTTAAAAGAAGAACTCGGTCAGGTGTCATTTGGCGTCTTGTGGGAGTTTGATTTAGCGAAGAAGTTTGCCGAAAAAGAGTTACCGTTTGACGATTTGTATCATATTCTTGAAGTGTGTAATCCGAAAGAAGCCCACCGTGTCCTGTCGGCTGAACGGCGTGCCGGTTACTTTTTACCGTGTAAGCTTGCTGTGTATACGGAAGATGGACAAACGAAGATCGGTATGCCGCGTCCAACGGCACTGATTGGTCTAGTTGAAGAAGACGAGTTAAAACAAGTCGCACAGGATGTCGAACGGCAACTCGTCGACGTCATTGAAAAGAGTCGTTTGTAACTCCTCAAAAAAAGAGCCTGACTCAAAAGTCAGTCTCTCTAAAGAAAAGAATCACTCTTTTTATGCTACTCCTACAGCAAAAAGCGCAAGACGACTTGCGCTGTCAGAGACAAACGAGATCCGCTTTCCTGCCTGAACGAGGCAGGAAAACTGGCTTGTGTCTCGCCTGAGGAAAGGGCGTGAAAGAACGAGTGATTCTTTTTTGAGTCAGCCCTTTGATGTTCTTTTACAAGATATCAATCCAAATTTTGATCGCTGTCGCTAAGATTAAAACCGCAAGAATGATTTGCAGGACTTTTGTATTCATCTTTTTTCCGGCAATTGCGCCGAGTGGTGCCGCAATCAGGCTGGCGACGACCATGATCGTTGCCGGTCCCCAATCAACTTGCCCCGTCGTAATCTTTCCGACAGTAGCGCCAATCGACGAGATGAACGTGATGGCGAGCGAAGAAGCAATCGTCATCCGGGTCGGAATTTTCAAGACGACGAGCATGATGGGCACGAGTAAGAAAGCACCCGCTGCACCAACGATTCCAGCCCCCACTCCGACGACGAACGCCGTACTGGCAGCAATGCCTTTATTAAAGCGGACTTGATCCAGTGGAATGTCATCCAGTCCTTTTTTCGGTACGAACATCATGACAGCTGCCGTTAAAGCGAGTATTCCGTAGACGAGGTTGATGGTATCTTCTGCTAAGACGTTTGAACCATAGGCGCCAAGGAAACTCCCAATTAAAATCGCACCACCCATACTCACAATCAGTGACTTATTGAGATAGCCACCTTTTCGATAGGCCCAGACGCCACCGATGGTCGCAAAAAAGACTTGAATGGCACTGATTCCGGCGACTTCATGGGCAGAAAATGCGGCAAATCCGAGTAGTGGCGGAATGTATAACAACATCGGATATTTGATGATCGAGCCGCCAATTCCGAGCATTCCTGAAATATATGATCCGACGAATCCAATCAAAAAAATTGTTATGATAAAACCGATTTCCATTCAATTCACTCCTTTGAAAAAAGGAGGGCTGTCGTCAGCCCTCCTTCAACTTGAATTACCCTTTTTGGATCCAGAATTTTAAGACACTAGCGTCTTCTTCATGTTTCACAAGCTCATGGCCACCTGATTTTGCCCAAGCTTGTAAATCGTTTTTAGCACCTTTGTCTGTTGCATGGATTTCAAGAATCTGTCCTGATTCAAGTCCAGCGATTGCTTTTTTTGTTTTGACGATTGGCATCGGGCAAGCAAGCCCTTTGGCGTCGAGTACGAGTTCTGATTTCATAATGATAATTCCTCCTGAATTGGTTTGTTTTTTAGTTTAGCGGACGGCGCAACGGTTTGGTCCAACTTCCATCTCACGTTGTGCTTCGAGATCCGGTGACTGTTTGCCCATGTTCGTCTCGCGAATTTCTTGATACGCATTTGGTTGCGGTGGCAAGTTTTCTGTCACCATTTTCCGGAAGGTTTCTTCGTCTTCGATATTCAAACCATGATTGTTCGCAAG
Source organism: Exiguobacterium sp. s128 (assembly GCF_018618815.1). Taxonomy (NCBI): domain Bacteria; kingdom Bacillati; phylum Bacillota; class Bacilli; order Caryophanales; genus Exiguobacterium; species Exiguobacterium sp. s128. The sequence continues at coordinate 14,277 of NZ_JACSMT010000042.1, forward strand.
TAACACATCGAGTTTTTCCGCGACACTGCCATCTTCATTCAATTCTTCGATTAACATGAAGTGAGCAGGTAACACGACGAGATCTTTTGAAAGTTCACGGTATGTGTTGTACAGTGAATCCCGTAAATCGCCGACCCAGTCTTCTGCAAGTCCGGCTAAATCCGGACGACCAATTGAATCGATGAACAAGATGTCTCCCGTTAAGAGATACCGATTATCGACGACAAATGAAGTCGAACCGATCGTATGTCCCGGGGAATAAAGGGCCCGGACATCAATTTGTGTATCGCCTACCTGAACGTGGCTTCCATCTTCGAGCGCTGCATAGTCAAACGTGACGTCTGTTGCGTCTTTTGGTGGCAACCAGTATGTCGCTCCTGTTTTTTCAGCAATCTCGCGTCCACCGGAAATATGATCGGCATGAAGATGTGTGTCAAAGACATGTGTGATGTTAAGTTGACGCGCTTGTGCGTAATCGAGATAAACATCTGTCATCCGCGTTGCATCGACAAGAACGGCTTCACCTTCTGAAATGATCATGTACGACAAGCAGCCTTTCCCGATCCGGACGAATTGAACGACTTCACCTTGATCGGCTCCGGTTTCATTTAATGATCCGAGTGAAATCGGCTCCAAGTGTTCGCTCCAGGCTTTCATGCCTCCTGAAAGATACGAGACGGTCCGTCCTGCTTCTTCCAATAAATCTGCTACAAAAATCGACGACCCTTCTTTTGCACAGACGACAAGAACAGGTTGGTCCGTCGGCAGTTGATCTAAAATATCTTCGACACCGTCGAGTAAATCAAAATACGGAACATTGAGATATGAAAACTGTTCGCCTTCAATTTTCCAATCTTGAAACGCCTCTTCATTACGGACGTCCAAGATAAATAACTTTTCACGGTGAATGATTTTTTGCGTGACTTCTTTTGTTGTCATTGCTTGTGCCATCTGCTTGATTCCTCCTGATCGTAATTTACGGATTAAACGGTTTGATTCGTATCGTACTTCCAGTCACTCATGCCGGGGATCACGTTTTGAACGTTGAATCCTTTGGCATCGAGTTGTTGGCAAGCTAGATCACTCCGGCTGCCTGTCCGGCAAACGACATAAATCGTTTTCGACGAATCGAGTTCTTCCATGCGTTCTTCCAGTTCACCGAGCGGAATGTTGACAGCACTCGGGATATGTGAAAACGCATATTCGGCTGTTTCCCGGACATCCAGAATAAGTGTATCCGCATTGCCACGGACGGCTTCAACGGTCTCGTTATTGACGACTTGTTGAAACGCTGGTGCTTCCTGATCGTTACCTGAAGATTTGCGGACGTAGTGGCGTAAGACGTCACCGTCTTCAATCGTTCCGAGGTATTGGTTTCCTGTACTGTTGGCCCAGGCCCGGAGATCCGCTGTTGATCCTTTGTCAGTTGCTTGAACTTCCACGACTTGACCCGGTTCCAGCGTCTTCATCGTCTTTTTTGTCCGGACGATCGGCATCGGACAAGCTAAACCGCGTGCATCGAGTACGATATCTGTTTTAATTGTCTGCAAAAGTATTCGCTCCTTTACCTATAGGGGTATAATCAAGATTAAATTTTTTACTTAGTTACGCCTTCGTAAGACATCATCCCGCCATCCATATTGATGACATCAAAGCCTTGTCCTTCAAGATACGTTGCGGCACGCCCACTGCGGGCACCCGAACGACAGACCATGACGTATTGTTTTTTCTTATCGAGTTCATTCATTTTGAATTCTACGAGACCGAGTGGAATATGAATCGCGTCCGGAATTTTTCCTTCTTTGACTTCATCCACTTCCCGGACGTCAATAATGTTCAACTGTTCCCCGTTTTCAAGCTTTTCCTGTACTTCTTTTGCTGTGAATCGTTTCATCTGTCATTCCTCCTCCTAGTTTTAACGCCAAACGTTCATTCCGCCCGACACTTCTGTAACCTGGGCATAACCCGCTTTTTTTAATTGTTTGACCGCCTGTTTACTGCGCATGCCGCTCTGACAGATCACGATGACTTCTTTGTCTTTCGGAATTTTGTCGAGTTGTGTCGGCAATACTTGAAGCGGAATGTTTTTAAAGCCTTTAATGTGATTGCCTTTGAATTCGCCCGGTGTCCGGACATCCAAATAAAATCGGTTGCGGTCACCTAAATGCTGCTTCAAGTCGGACGTCGACCATTTATTGACACCCTTCGTCGGTGCAAACATCCGATAAGCAAGAAATGCGACGATGATTAGAAATATGATGGTCAAGATATCCATTTGTATCATCCCTCCTCGAGATTAGATGAACAGGTTGACGTTTCCGTCTTCCGCGTCGGCAAGGTATGCAGCGACACCGGCATATTCAATCCCGTCATGCAATTCTTCTTGTTTTAATCCCAGCAAATCCATCGTCATCGTACAGGCAACAAGCTTCACGTCTTGCTCTTTTGCCAGTTCAATTAAATCGGGAAGCGGCATTGCGTTGTGTTTTTTCATGACGTTTTTGATCATCTTTTGACCAGCACCACCGAAGTTCATTTTTGAGAGCGGCATTTTGTCGGCACCACGTGGCATGAATTTGCCAAACATTTTTTCAAGCAATGTTTTATCCGGTTGAATCGGTTCATCCTTGCGCATCGCGTTTAATCCCCAAAACGTATGGAAAATCGTGACCTCATGGTCGTAGGCGGCTGCTCCGTTGGCAATGATATACGCTGCCATGACCTTATCGTAATCTCCACTGAACAATACAATCGTTGTTTTTTTAATCTCTGACATCTGAAAAATTCCTCCATCTATTTTACCCTACAGGGTATTAATCATTGTAAAATTTTTTATCTGCTCTTCAGTAACAGTTGAACAGCTTCTGCTACAGACTGTTCGTGATTATCGGCTGTTTCGTCATTCGTGACACAGTCGATGAGATTTTCACTCACGACAAGTCCAATGACGCGATCAATCGCGCTCCGTGTCGCACTCAGTTGAGTGACAACATCTTTACAGGACGCTTCTTCTTTCATCATCCGGATAATGCCGTGAAGCTGACCTTCAATCCGGTTCATCCGATGGATGATTTTGTCTTCATATACTTTTTCCATGCGAAGAACACTCTCCTTTTTCCGTGTGACCTGTGTCATATCCATTGGCTACATTCCATACAATAATACCTATAGGGGTATAAGTCAATGAAAAAGATTTTAGTTTGATATGGAATGTTCATTCATCCACTTTTGGGACAGGCGGGTCGTCTCCCCTTTTAACGTAATGAATTGAAACATCCGTTGATCAATTCGTGAATCATCATGCGTCTTAAATCTTTCTGACTCAAGTAAGGTGCCTGCCAAACGTTCCGAGAGAATCGAGATCCCCGTTCCGTTTGTGATCAATTGTTTAATCAACCGATTGGAATACACTGTGATGATTCGTTTTGGAACAATCGCTTGTGTGGCTAACCATGTTTCCAGTGCTAAACGGGCAGCTGATCCTTCTTCCCGGTAAATCCAAGTGGCCTGCTCCGGAACGAGGCTTTCGTGACCGATGATACGTAATCGGTCGGTCGCAAAAGGAATCGCATCGATTTGATGTGAATGATGTGGTCCTTCCACCATCCCTAAATCGATTTCGTAATGGCGTAATGCGTGCTCTACTTGTTCTTGGTTCATCACGCGGGCATCGACTGAAACATCCGGGTATGCAAGAAGAAAATCGTGAATCATCTGTTCTAACATCGCTTCATAGATGGTATGTGTCGCGGCGATTCTTAATGTCCCTCGGGTGATTCCTTCTAAATCATCCATTTCTTGTTCCAGCCGTATCGTCTGGTGCAGGATTTCTTTTGCATGTCGATAAACAATCCATCCTGCTTCCGAGATTTCAATCGTTTTGTTAAATGTATGCCGATGAATCAAACTTTGCCCAAAATGTTCTTCTAGATGCTTTAAATGAAGGCTGACCGTCGGCTGTGAAATATACAGCTGTTCAGCTGTTTTCGTAAAGTGTTTTGTCTCGACCAACATGACAAAGGTCTTCAGTTCATTAAAGTTCATTCCTTCACCTCATTTATTTTTCTGATCATTAGCATCAGTATAATTCATTTTCCTAATCATTACTTTACCCGTAGAGTCATCTGTATCAGTTCACAGAAAGAAGGAACTCAATTGGATTTGTTACTTTTTCTTTTACTTGGGACCGCCATCGGCATTTTATCCGGCTTTTTCGGAATCGGTGGAGGCATCATTCTCACCCCCCTTTTATTGATTTTAGGTTACGCGCCCAGCACAGCGATTGTCTTAAGTTTGCTGTTGACGCTTGGTTCTACGGTGACAGGTACCTTCGCGCATCTCCGTCAAAACAACTTTCATCTTCGGGATGCTGTCACGATTGGATTCTCTGGTATCATCGGGTCAGCTGCCGTTACGCCTGTCGTCTTTTGGATGGAACGACATAGCGGAGCAGACACAGTGATTTCCACCCTGTACATCGTCCTGCTCCTTCTGTTTGCGATTCAATTCTTAAAACCCGCAAAAAAAATCATCCGAGAGACGCCCGTTCCGCACGCCTCTTTTTATAAATTGGTCGTAATTGGCGGAGCTGCCGGAATTCTTTCATCCTTGATGGGTGTCAGTGGTGGTTTTTTACTCACACCGCTCCTGATGGGATGGATGCGTTTCCCGCTCAAACAGGCCATTGGAACGAGTATCGCGGCGGCTACGTTGATTGTACTCGGTGGTGTCACGAGTTATTTCATCTCGGGTACACAGGCTCCGCTCGGTTTAGGCATCGTTTTGATTATCGGAGCGCTCCTCGGTTCACCCCTTGGTGCTTCGTTTCTTAATCTCTTCAGCACTCACTTTGTCAAAAAGAGTTTGGGAAGCTTCTATGCGGCTGTCGCAACGAGTGTCTTTTTGAAAACGACACACCATGAACAACTTTCTTTACTCCTGCTCGCTTTGTTTACGACCGGATTGATCAGTCTGTTCTTTTATCAAAAAATGATCCAACGTCAAACAAGAGACTACCCTTAACGGACAGTCTCTTGTTTGATTTTTTCGGGTTTTAAGATTTTGTCTTCTTTCTTTTGACGCATCCGTTCGGCATTCATCAATCCACCTAACATCAGGACGACGGCAGACAGGTAAAACCATGTCATCAAGACGATGATCCCGGCCAGTTGTCCGTACAGACGGTCATAACTACCAAATTCCGCGTAATACGAAAAGAATTCAGATACGACTTGCCAGGCAATCGTCGCAAATAACGAACCGGGCAAGACTTGGCGGACAGTCAGCCGGACACTCGGCAGCATCCGGTACAACAAGATGAAGAAAACCAACAGGAATAACGACCCGAGTCCCCAACGGAATAAAAACCAAATCCATGAATAGTCCATCACGAAATCAGCGACGATCGTAAAATGGTTGATGAAGCGTCTCGTCAGCTTTTCAGCCACCGGGACAAGAAGAGACGTCGGTAAGATGACCATCATACCAATCGTAAACCCAAAATCTTGTAACAACCCTCTCCAAAACGGGACTTTCCGTGTCACCTCCAACGCATCATTTAATGAACGGACAAGTGATTGAACGGACATGGATGCCAGCCAAAAAGCAGCGAGGAAACTGATCGATGCAAGCTTCAGTCCGCCATCGTCAAAGATGCCGACGACATTTTTTCGAATCAAATCATATGTTTCTGCCGGAGCAAACGGACGGATCAAATCGAGTACGTCACCCGAAGTAAATGGTAAAAATGAGACCAAACCAACCACAAATAATAAAAATGGGAATAAGGACAACATCAGATAATAGGCGAGTTGGGCCGACTTATCAAAGAAGGCTTCGCCGAAGAAACGCGCAAATACAGGTTTTAATAATGACATACAGATTTCCTCACTTTCGAATGATTCTTTCCTCTATCCCCCTTTTGATGCTATTTCTAAACTTTCAACGTCTTTTGAACTTGTAAAAAAGTGAAAAACGGTCAGCGAGTGGCAGAAACGGAAAACAGACGGTACACTGATACAAGAACAACTGCCGTGTTGGAGGAAAGAAAGGATTCTACGCCGTGCCTACTTTATTAGCCGAAGCAGAACGCTTCTTAAATGACTATATAGAACAATACCCGCAAGACAGCCATCGCCTGCATCAAGTCCAGGAAGAAATTTTACGGACAGGGACATATGAACAAACGTCCCAAGAGTTAGCGTATGGGGCAAAACTGGCCTGGCGCAACAGCAATCGCTGTATCGGACGTCTGTTTTGGGATCAACTCCATGTCATCGACGCACGGGATGCCGTGACGATCGAGACCGTCCGCGAAGCCTTGTTTGAACATATCGCTTATGCGACGAATGATGGTCGGGTCCGCTCGACGATCACGATTTTCCACCCGGACCGGGTCCGCGTCTTGAATCATCAGTTGATTCGTTATGCCGGATATGAGATCCCGGATGGCATCATCGGGGACCCGAACTCAGTTGCCTTTACCAAACAGTGCCAGTCACTCGGTTGGTCCGGTCAAGGAACCGCCTTTGATGTTTTGCCGTTGTTGATTGAACTCGATGGGAAAATCAGCCTGCATCCGCTTCCGGACGACCTGGTGCTCGAAGTAACGATCACCCATCCCGACTACGACTTATTCGGAGACAAAACGGTCAAGTGGTACGCCGTGCCGATGATCTCCGATATGCGGCTCGAAATCGGCGGCATCTCCTATCCGTGTGCGCCGTTTAATGGCTGGTACATGGGAACGGAAATCGGCGCCCGTAATTTAGCGGATACCGATCGTTATAATCTCTTGCCGCTTGTCGCAAAACAGCTGGGTCTCAATACGTCACGGGAACGTTCCTTATGGAAGGACCGTGCGTTGGTCGAACTGAACCTCGCTGTTCTCGATTCATTTGAACAAGCCGGCGTGACCATCGTCGATCATCATACGGCAGCCAAACAATTTGCCCGATTCGAAAAAAACGAAGCGCTCTGTGCACGGGATGTCACGGGGGACTGGTCTTGGCTCGTTCCGCCGATGAGCGGCGCCACGACACACCTGTTTCATAAAGACTTTGATCCGGACATCAAACGACCCAACTTCTTTGCGAGTACTGCTCCGGTGGAAGAACCAAGCGTTCCGACCGGTTGTCCGTTCCATCAGGAGGTTTCCCGATGAATTACGTCAAGACGCTGCGGGATCAAGTCGGCCATACGCCGTTAATTTTAGTCGGTGCCGTTGTGCTTGTCATCACTGATGGGCAAATCCTGCTTGAACAACGCAATGAAACGCAGGTGCGGTTCGGACTGCCCGGTGGTCTGATGGAATGGGCCGAGTCCCCGGAAGAGACAGCCCGTCGTGAGCTGTTGGAAGAGACGGGTCTCGTAGCGGAACAGCTGACATTGCTTGGTGTCTATTCCGGAAAAAATTACGTCACGACGCTTGCGAACGGTGACGTCTTTCAAAGCGTCACCCTCGCTTACATCGCATCCGAGACATCCGGAACGTTACGGATCAGTGAAGAAAGTGTTGCGTTGACGTATGTCCCGTTAACGGATTTACCGGACAAGATCGTCGGGTCGCACCGGGTGATGATCGAAGATTATCTAAACCGTTATGAAACATGATGCCAACTGATTATCACGTAAAGCGTTCTTTTTAGTAAACGAATATAAAGAATCTGAGTCTCTACAGAATCGAGGTCGTTTTATGATGAACAAAATCATGCTGATCATGCTCGGTGGTACCGGAATCCTATTTGTGATTTTTGCCATTCTTGTCATGATCAGTTTATGGACCTGACAAAAAGCCGTGATGTGTGGCGTTCCCCCGTGGGACTTCCGCACATCATGGCTTTTTTATCAAAATTTGGCGAGAATACGCCCACTTCTAAACGAAGTGAAAGTGGGAGATGAATCGCCAGCCTGCCTTTCGGGTATATTCCCTTTGAAGGAGGTGAAAAATGGTGTTGAAGCACAAGGCCTACAAATTCAGAATCTACCCC
>NZ_JACSMT010000043.1:0-22217 GCF_018618815.1 Exiguobacterium sp. s128
ATTTTGTGTGGTAACTCTATTCTACACGAGGTCGTTATGGGTTTTTTTGTGTTTTCAGCTAGGTGTTGCACTTAATATTACAATTCGTCGTAAAAAAAAAAGCGACCTGTCAAAGACAGACCGCTTTTACTTATTTTCCGGGATCACGCGCGAGACGCAATCGCGTTGATCCATTGTCCGGGAAAGCTTTCAGTTGTAATTTTTCACCTTGGTACCACGTACCGTAACTCGTTTCGACGACCGGTTCTCCCAGGGCGGACAAGCCGGAAGCCGACGCATTCGTCCAGTCGATCGCCTCGACGATTCCGTCTGATACGACTAAAAGGTACCCGGCATTCGAGAAGTGATAGGTGTTGACGGCATCCTTTTGCGTGTTTCCAAGTGCACCGTACTTCGCTTCAAATTTCTCAAGCGGTTGACCAAGATATTGCTCCGGCTTCTCGATTGGTTGATTCGCGACAACCTGTTGCAACGTCGCAAGAAGTGTCTTATCTTTAACCGCTGACGGGACATCCATCCGGACGTCCGTTTCCGGGATATATCCTTCGACGGCGTCACTTAGTTTTAAGTGAAGCATGCCATTTTCTGTATCCAGAATTTCGTAGACGTCTCCTAAATCGGCTTTATAGATGACGCTACTCCGATTGGCATCCTGATACACATCAACAAAGGGACGTGTCACCCATGCGGCTTGGCTGATTTCCGGTTTATCCGCCTTCTTCTTCGCTTTTGGTTCTTTTTTCTTTTGATCAGTCGAGGCTGACTTTTCTGTTTTTGGCTCTTTTTCTTTTTCGCCGTCGACGGACTTAGGTGATTCCACTGTTGATGTCGCATGACTCGCATCGTTCGTCGACACCATATAACCCCAACTACCAACGATCAGGACCGTCGCTAAGACACCACCAAGGGCGACACTACGCCGATTGCGTTTCTGCTTGCGGCGCTCTTTCCGGGACAATCGTTCTTGTTCTTTCTGTTGTTCATGTTGATCCATCTATTGTTCCTCCTGAATTGACCTAGACACTTTTTAACCACTATACCATCGATTAGCGTCTCGACAGTGGTTAAATTTCGATGACAGTTCTGCCTTGATGGGTGCCGTCGAGCAGGGAAGCCACGACGTCCGGAAGATCATGTAAACTTTTCGTTTCGACCAATTTCAGGACCGGTAACCGCCAGTCGGTTGCAAGCAGTTGCCAGAGGCGGATACGCTCCGTGATCGGCAATTGGACGGCATCGATTCCAATCAGGCGTATACCACGCAAGATGAACGGATAGACGGTCAGTGTCATTTCAGCCCCTCCCACATTGCCGCATGTCGTGACCGATCCACCATATTGTACGTACCGAATGACGGACGCGAGTAATGGTCCACCGACCGTATCGATGATGCCGGCATAACTTCCTTTTTTCAATGGACGTGTCGTTTCGTCCAAAAACGATTGCCGGGACAGGACTTCCGTCACGCCTACTTGTTTCAAACGATCCGCTTCCGCTTCTTTTCCCGTGACGGCATGAACGGTGAATCCCAGTTTAAGAAGCAGTGCGACAGCAATACTTCCGACTCCACCCGTCGCACCTGTGACGAGAACCGGACCGTCTTCCGGCTTCACCCGTCGCAACAGTTCATCCACTGATTGCGCGGCAGTCAAACCGGCCGTGCCGTACGCCATCGCTTCAAACGTCGTGAGTCCGTCCGGTAATGGTGTGATCCAGTCGCCCGGAACCTGTATGTATTCTTGAAAGCCGCCAGATGTATTCATGCCAAAATCAAATCCATTGACAACGACTGCCTCTCCTTCATGAAACCGTACATCGGTCGAGCTGACGATATGACCTGCTGCATCGACACCCGGCGTATGCGGATATTGTTTCGTCACCCCCCGGTTTCCCGCGACGGACAACGCATCCTTATAGTTGACGCACGAGTAGTCGACGCGAATCAACACGTCTCCTGCCGGCAACTCCACGACCTGTTTCTGTTCGAGTGTTCCAGTAAAGTCACCATTCTGTTCCCGGACAACAAATGCTTTGAATGTATTTTTCATATCCAAGTCCTCCTTCATGAATAACTTCCAGTAAACTATACCCGAACACAGTCGTCGGCATACCCTTTATTCGAGTTTTGTTCCCACAAAAAAACCGTGAATGCCGAAGCACTCACGGTTTTTGGCGTCTGACGAAAAGAAACGTTTTTCCGCAGGTAGTCACTGGTGACAGGTCAGAACGTCATCGGTCAGTGGTCATGGGTGTGCCGTGGCCGTTGAAATTCCCTATTGGAAGAGGTTTTGTGTCAGAAGCGCCGTCCCTGATCAGGAGTCTCACCTGACCAGGGTCTTACATGTAACGTGTCCCGTCAAAATCAATTTCCGTCCGATAGTTGGCGGCATTGATCGCATTCGAAATCCGGTGCGCCGCCCGCTCTATCTCCTGCGCTTTGATCCGGTACGCATCCGGGTCGTACAAGGCATGACGGATAACCGTCGTTCCTTCAAATCCATATTGGAATTCGCGTTTCGGACGGGCAGCGAGTTCCTGGAACTGTGTGGCTTTTGCCCGGAGCTGGGTCGCCAGTTCAATCGCTTCGACGAGCGGTACTTCACCTTCTGTCGTCTCGATGATTGTCGACAAGTTCGCAGCGTAGACTAGCCGGTCCAGTATCCGCATATCCCGGCGAACTTCGTCCATTGCCGATTCGACATCCAGTAACGTCCGCTCTTGACCGGTCGGTAAGGCTTCTCCCTTTTCAAGATCAATGAACGCAATCCGGTCCACTTCTTCGACTAATTGTTCGAGTTGTTTCCGTAAGATACTTTTAAGTTTCACGGCATCTGCTAAGTACATTGTTCAGTCCCCCCGTTTCCTAATCCTGCTCTAGTGTCTATTACGTCCTGAGATTATGAAAGGTTTCATTTGAGTTGCCCGAGATACTTGGAAAAATCATTTTCGATGTCCACCAATACCGTTGCCGTCACATCGGTTGATTGGTTCGGATCATAGCGGACCGTTTCATACAACCGTTGCAATTCAGGTGACGGCTGAAAACCAATTCGGGCAAACCATTCCCGGAACGACTCGGTCTCCCGTCGTTTCAGTTTCTGCGGGAGATGACGGTTAAACAAGACAACCTGTTGCCGGACCTGCTCGACCGGTAATGGCGGCAGTTCCTCTTCCATACTTGTTTCGCGCATCCGCTTCTTGATTCCAACCGGGCGTTGCTGCGACTCCCTGAACGTTCCGTTCCGCTTCTGTCGCTTACGAAGACGACGGACAATCAGAATCAGTCCGATTAAACCGGCGAGACCGGTTGCGACCAGCAGATACGGAAAGCCGCTGTCGCCCTCTTCGCCTTTCTCTTTCGAAAATGGATGGAATCCGAGTGAAATAAACTTTGTTTTCCGTGGTGTTCCTCCGCTTTCTCCCTTTTCGCCCGTCTCATATCCATAGATGATTTTTTCCTTTGGCGGCTCTTTTTTCTTAAACAAGTTCGACCACCAAAACGTCAATGGTTCGGATTCACACTCTCTTACACACTTTTGTTGTGCACCGCCCCCCGGAAATACTTCAACGGTTTGTAACGTCTTGTATCCTGCCTGAACTAACGGTTTCATGATGCCCAGCCCTAGAATGACCACACCAATCAAAATGAACAACCGACTTCGAAAGCGCATGTCCCCACCTCTATAATGTCATTTTTATCCATTATATCCGAAACACGACCTAATTATCGGAATTTTTTGTTTTTGACAGAAAGGGGCTTGAATACGGAAGGGGACGGGAAAAGGAAAAGAGTGATTTTTAGAGAGGGGTTTCTAGATGTTGAGATTAGATGAAACACATGATCCGTATCAGAATGGGCAACTGATCGCAGAATATACCGAAACGAAGTCGAACGGAGAGGCTGTCCTTCGGGCGGAGCAACTGATGAAAGACAGTCCGTTCGTTGCACCGCGCCGAACACCGCATCCAAGCCGTTATCTCCGGTCCTTGATTTCACCGCTCTTTTTGACGGATCGGGATAAACATATTCTGCCGTTGACGAAAGCCTTTGTCAGTGAACAGGATGAAGTCCGTCCGAGCTGGTTCGGACGGCTGACGTATGAATTCGAACAGTTGATCAGCCAGGTCGAAAAAGTCGATGTCCGGACGTATGGAGCAGTCGGGGACGGTGTGACGGACGATACACTCGCTTTCAAGGAAGCACTCGCTGACGGACACCGCCAAGTCCATGTCCCGGCCGGTACGTATCTCGTCCGAGGGATTCGTCTGCCGAGTTATACGATTTTGACCGGTGACGGCAAAGGACAAACGATTTTAAAACTTCATGATGCGGCACCAAAAGGACGCCGGTTGATCACGAATCAAAATTACTTACTCGGTAATCATCATCTGCTCGTCGAACGGATGACACTTGATTGGAACATCGAGCGGATCGGGGACGCTAAAAAAAGCAGCACGTGGGGCAATCATTCGAGTTGTTTGACCTATGCCCATGTCACGTACGGCTGGGTCTTTGACGTCGATGCCGTCAACCCGGGTCTGCACTGCTTTGATATCTCGACGCCTTACTACAACTATAATGGGGACGGTGCACGTGCCAACCTCAGCAGTTCGTTCATCTGGTTTGATGGTCTGACCGGATCCGGTTTCGGTGACGACGGCATCACGACCCACCACAGTGATCACTTGTTCATCTCGAACTGTTTTATGCGGGATCCAAGTGGGCGTGCCCATGCCGCTGGTTTCTCGAACTCAAACGGGATTGAGATTGATGACGGTTCACGTGATGTCTGGTTGTTCAACAATGCGACGACCCGTTGTTTCGGGGGGCTTGAAATCAAAGCCCATGCAACATCGTCTGCTGCATCGACCGTTAAAATCGTCGGTCACTTGTCCGTCGATGATCACCGGTCGTTCAACTTCCGTCACATCGGCCATCATCAAGCAACGGACCCGACATCGCAAACCGCATACAACATCGTCGCGACCCGTTTGATCGCCCAGACACCGCAATATACGGCGCTGTATCAAAATTCAAAGCCGCGGGCACTCATCGTCTCCGCGTACCGGAACGTCGTCATTCACGACTTCACGGTGCTCGGTGACCCCTATTATGACTATCAAGAACAACCCATGATTGGGATTCAGTACAAAGCACGTAACGTGACATTAAGCCAAGTCAAGATGAGTGGTTTCCGGCAGGCCAAAACGGACATTCAAGTCTTTGGCGGAAACAATCGCGCTGAGGATGTGCGCTTGCTTGATGTCCGGATCGAGGACTCTGCCAAACACGGCATCACGATTGGACCAAGCATCGAACGTGTCCGTTTAGCGAACGTCGCCATCAAAGGGGATGGGACGGTTGGTCTGAATGCCAAGTCCGAACCTGAACTCGAACGGTTTATCGCGACCGGCTATAAAGTACCGGTCCGCACGCATTCGACATAACTGGTTTCCGGATGATTCAGAACACAAAATAAGGCTGATTCGACGCATGTCGAGTCAGCCTTATTTATCTTATTGTGCGCGAAGATACGCCAATACCCGGGTATCAATCGAACGATCTGGTTGTTCCCGCATCTCGAAGTTTTCGGTATGCAGATACGTCCGGAATGCTTCGTCGAACGAGCCGCGGTAGCCGAGTTCGAGTAACTTATCCATCACTTCTGACTCCAGCGCATCATCGATCGGCTTGATTTCTTCCGGTTTACTTGGCTGTAGATAGAGAGTATGCAATTGATAAATCCGTTCCAGTTCCTGAATCGGACTCGTATGATCGTCGACCCGCAGATCGATGTACCGGTCATTGAATCCGCCGTATCCGCCACCTTCTTTGACGACTAACAAGGCAGCTGACTGCATCCCCCGCGAATCCCCTCCCGCTGCTTGACCGGCTGCGAGCGCCCGCAACAATCGTTCCGCGAGCGGTCCTTCCGTCGTCTCGAACACACGAGCCATTTCTTTGACTGTGTTCCCGTCGACCAAAATATTTCCCTGTGCTGCGAAGTGTTTCCCGGCAATCCCGCCCGCCCAGTCGTTGCAACCTTCACCTGTGAACGTCGCACTTTTACCGGAGGCATCCACGATTCCGACCTGGCGATCCGCTCGCCCTTCGTCCGCTTCCGTCAGACGTTTCAAGACTTCATCCGCCGACTTGCCTTCTGTAATCATTCGTAGTCCGTCCGGTCCATAAGCTGTATTCGCAAAGGATTGGGTCGCAATGGCACCTACACCGGCTTTCGCAAATGGAACCGCACTGCCGACTGCTAAAAATTTAGATTGAACCGCTACACCCCAAGCTTGTTCTTTTTCACAATAACCAACGATTGAATATGTCATGTTCTAAAAATCCCCCTTATTGTCATAACTAACCGTTCGTCGTACAAGTTCCCGTTTCCTGCATGTAAAAAACCTTCCGTTCACTTGGAACGGAAGGTCGATCTTCATTGAACACCTAAGAAAACAGCAAGTAACAATGCCCCACAAGCGAGGACAATCCAAATCGCAAATAATTTCCAAACGAACCGTAACCATTTGTCATAAGGAATACCGGCAATCGCTAAGAATGCCATCAAATGGGCACTCGTCGGGAAGATCATATTCGTCAGTCCATCACCGTACTGAAAGGCAAGAACGGCGACCTGGCGCTCGATTCCAAGCAAGTCAGCGAGTGGCGCCATGATTGGCATCGTCGTCGCCGCTTGTCCACTACCAGACGGAATAAAGAAGTTCGTAATCAGTTGGACGATGTACATCCCGATGACCGCAAGTGATGTCGGTAACTGTCCGACGGCATTCGACAAGCCGTAGATGACCGTATCGATGACACGACCATCTTCTAAGATGACGACGATTGCTCGGGCGAATCCTACAATTAAAGCACCAAATGTGACGGCTTTCGCCCCATCAATCAAACTCTCGAACGTCCGGTTGACGCCCATCGTCACAATCCCGGCAAGGAGACCAATGATGAGGAATGACGCCGTCAGTTCCGTCAAATACCAACCCCATTCGAAGATACCGATGACGTTCAGCGTGATTCCACCCACCAATACAACAAGGACAAAGAGGTGTTTTTTCGAAAAACGTGAGAACGTTGTCGTCTCTTCTTTCCGGTGTTGTTCCAGATCATGAACCAGACTCTTTGTCGGATCTTTTTTTACTTTTTGCGCGTAATTCATCACGTATACAATCGTGACGACTAAAAAGACGAGATAGACTGCTGTCCGATAACCGAGTCCACTAAATAGCGGTACTTCGGCAATCGATTGAGCGACACCGACCGTAAACGGGTTCAGCATCCCTCCGGCAAATCCGACGGCTGCCCCGAGACTGACGATGGCCGCACCCGTCATCGCATCGTACCCAAGCGCACGTGCCAGCATGATGCCGATCGGAACGAAGATGATGGTTTCTTCCGCCATCCCAATCGTTGCGCCCGCCACCGAAAAGACAAACATCGTCATCGGAATCATGATATGTCCCTTTTGACCAAAACGATTGATTAGTTGATTGATGCCCGACTCGATCGCACCCGTTTGCCGGATGATTCCGAAGACACCTCCGACCAGGAAGATGTAGAAGATGATGGCTGCGCCTGCTTCCATTCCTTTCGGGATTGCTTCAAATAAACCGAATAAGTTAACGGGTGCTGACTCAACCGCACGATACGTACCATCAATGACGACCGTTTGTCCGTCTTGTTTCTCCCGATCAAACTGTCCTGCCGGTAACGTATACGTCAAGATGACTGCAATCAGTAAAATTCCCATGATGATAGCATATGTGTGAGGCATCTTGAAGAAAGACCGGGCAGAAGCATCTGTCTGTGGTTTCCGTTCATTCATTCGCTTGCCTCCTGACTGACTTTTAAAATTTTACTCTCATAAGAGATAATGCCCTATTTATGGAAAAAATAACAGCGTATTTCGTCATTTAATTTTTTTGTAATATATCAATGACTGCTTCCTCTACAGAAAAACAAAAAAACCCGACCGCTTGTCAGGTTTTCTTCGTTATTTATACATTAAAACTTATGCATTAAATGATTGAACATCTAACGGTTTCGCAAGCGCTGTTTGAGCAAATGCTACGAACTGACCGAAATGCGCACTTGTGTTGTGTGATTCGATCGCTGCTTGATCTTCCCATTTCTCAATCATCATGAAGACATTTTCGTCTTCGATGCTTTGAAAGAGATCATAACTGATATTGCCCGCTTCCATGCGTGATCCTTCAATCAACGTTTTTGTTGCTTCTAAAAATTCTTGACGTTTGGCAGGTTGTACTTCTAATTTTGCTTCAATGGCGATCATTGGAAAGCCTCCTCTAAAATTTCATTAACGCAAGTATCGTAGCACCTTCCCTTCCCATTCTCCATTAAGATGCTTGTACGATTAAGGAAGTTATATTTCGGGTAAAAAAATATATCATTTTGGCAACAGAGAGGAGTCGATTCACATGACGGTCGAAATTTTTTATTTCGAGGATGATGGCGAGATTCCGAATCATCCAGAATTCCCTGTACTTGTTTATCGTCATGTCTTTGACGACCCTTCATCGATCGAGGATACGTTTCATGCCCACAATTGGCAAAATAGTTGGATCGACGGCATATTTGATTTCCATCATTATCATAGCGTCGCCCATGAGGTCATCGGTATTCTTGAAGGACATGCCAGTATCCAACTCGGTGGACCACTCGGGAAGACCTTCACGTTGACGGCTGGTGATGTCGTCATCCTTCCTGCCGGCACGGGACATAAGGCGTTACACACGAGCCGGCAGTTCAAAGTCGTTGGTGCATACCCAAATGGTCAAGACTACGATACGTTGACGGGTGATCCGTGTGAACGCCCGGATAATCTGGAACGGATTGTAAAAGTGGAACGGCCGCAAACGGATCCCGTTTACGGAAAAGAAGGCCCCTTATTTGAACACTGGTAGACACGTTTGCTTTCCGTCCATTGGAAAGCGAACGTTTTTTTCTGCTCCATCAGTGGTAAACCCTACTATTGTGTTTTTAAAAGGAGGAAGAAAAATGAATGAGACAGAACGGACCGTCATACTGGCGGCACTGAAACAAAAAACCGTCACGCTTCCGGATCAGACACATGTTCGTGCACTGGGTCAAGGAACATGGCGCATGGGAGAAGATCAAACGAAACGTCAGGCTGAGATCGACGCCTTACATGTCGGACTGGACAGCGGGATGGAGCTGATCGATACCGCGGAAATGTACGGGGAAGGTGCATCCGAACAGCTGATTCGTGAAGTGCTCAAAGAGCGACGCGACGAAGTGTTTCTCGTCTCGAAAGTCTATCCCCATAATGCAGGCGGCGAAAAACTGCGCGCCGCATGTGAGCGGACACTCGAAAACCTCGGCACGGATTATCTCGATCTCTACTTGTTGCACTGGCGTGGCAGCATTCCGTTACAGGAAACAGTTGATGGACTGGAACAATTGAAAGCCGAAGGAAAAATTCGCCGTTGGGGCGTCTCAAACTTTGACGTCAAGGACATGAAGGAACTTCTCGCGCTCGACAAAGGCGATCAGTGTGCCGTCAATCAAGTGCTTTATCACCTCGGTTCACGCGGGATTGAGTATGAGCTGATGCCGCTTCTCAAACAACACAGTATACCGGTTATGGCGTACTGTCCGCTTGCCGAAGGCGGCAGTTTACGGGATCAGTTGCTGGACCATCCGACTGTCGAACGACTCGCCGAAGAACACGGCGTCCAACCGGCACAAATCCTGCTTGCCTGGGCCATCCGAAGCGGCGATGTCATCGCGATTCCAAAAGCCGGACAAGCGCCACATGTGGAAGAAAACGGGAAGGCGGCTTTGATTGATCTAACGGAAGAAGAATTGGCCGCACTCGACGAAGCGTTCCCGGCACCAACGAAAAAAGAACCACTCGATATCGTCTAAGGAGGAGTACAGTCATGAACAAATCAGTCAAACTCGGAAAATCCAATTTAATGGTCAACCCAATCGGTCTTGGAACGAATGCTGTCGGTGGACATAACCTTTATCCGAATCTCGATGAACAGGCCGGGCGTGATCTTGTCCGCGTTGCTTTAATGAACGGCATCAATTTTTTGGATACCGCCTACATTTATGGTCCGGAACGTTCAGAAGAACTGGTCGGAGAAGTGTGGAGTGAAACGGTGGAGCGTGAAGAAGTCATTCTTGCGACAAAAGGGGCACACCAACTCATCGACGGCAATGTCGTCATGAACAACTCACCTGAATTTTTAAAACAAGCGGTCGAAGACAGTCTGAAACGTCTTCGAACAGACTATATCGACCTCTACTACATTCACTTCCCGGACGAGCAGACGCCAAAAGACGAAGCGGTCGCCGCGCTTGCCGAGTTGAAAGCCGAAGGAAAAATTCGGGCGATCGGGGTCTCGAACTTTTCGCTCGAACAATTAAAAGAAGCGAACAAAGACGGTCATATCGACGTCTATCAAGGAGAGTACAATCTCTTTAAACGTGACGCTGAAAAAGAGATTCTCCCGTACATCCGGGAACACGGCATTTCGTTCGTGCCTTACTTCCCGCTCGCAGCCGGTCTGCTTGCCGGAAAATACGATGCCGAAACGAAATTTGATGACCTTCGGAAAAATGATCCGTTGTTCCAAGAGGATGTATTTAAAGACAATCTGGCAAAAGTCGACTTGTTGCGTCCGATTGCGGAAGCAAAAGATGCCGAAGTCGCCCACATCGTCCTCGCCTGGTATTTAGCACAGGACGGCATCGACGCCATCATTCCAGGTGCGAAACGAGCTGATCAAGTCACGGATACAATCCGAACACTTGATGTAGAATTGATGGAAGAGGAAATCCGCCAAATTGATCAAATCTTCAGCTGACACAAAAACACCACGCCATTTTGACTTGGCGTGGTGTTGCTTTGAGCAAATTAAGCGAAAATCTTTGGGAACGCTCGTATGATAAAGAAACAGGAGGCGATTATTTATGAAACACCATTTTCATCTCACAGCCGACTGGCCCGGCAATCGGAATGATGTCGGACAGATCGAGACAGGTGAACTGAAAACGAAAATTTCGATTCCGGACGCGATGGACGGTCCCGGTGTCGGAACCAATCCGGACGAAATGTTACTGGGTGCGGCAGCAACGTGTTACATCATCACGCTGGCCGCGATGCTTGAACGCAACAACATTCCGAAAGTGTCACTGACAATGGAATCGGAAGGAATCGTCGACGTCACGAATGGTGTCTTTACCTATGACGCCATCATTCATCGACCGACCTTGATTCTTCCAGCGGACACAACGGAAGCGAACCTGACAAAAGCACGCCGTCTTGCCGAAAAAGCGGAAGGATCGTGTATGATTACCCGGGCACTGGCCGGTAATGTGAACGTTTCGTTAGAAGCGGTCGTGGAGTTGGAAAGGTAAAAATCTAGCATTATTTTTCACCCATTCAATTTGAGATTGATTGAAATGGGTGAATTTTTTATCAAAAAAAGTTCTGAAAAATATCCATTCATATGATTTTACTTTAGCGAGACCAGCCTTGTTTTAGAATTAGTTTCATTCATGCTCCTTGATGATATCGAATATAAACTCACGATTCAGCCAAAAACATTTCTTTGTTTCGGCTCCACCAAAAGGTGTCGGGTAAGTATCTAGTTTGTCTTGTGCTTTAGGTCTAACATGGCAAACGGTATACTCCGATTTTTTAGGAAGGCTATCAGCTTTATCCTCTTTAATTCTGCGAACGGTCTCTTCCCATACTTCTTTGACTTCCGTATCTAACGTCTCAATTGGCATATTCCACATTATCACTCGATCAAATATGTAGTTATCTTTACTCACCTCTTTGAACACCACGAACAGATATTTCGTCGTTTCAAACATCGTTCTCAATTCAGACTCTTCCCATGTCTCTTTAATTATTTCCGTATACTTGAATGTCGGGAATGACATCTCTTCTCTCAGTTTTCCGTTCAAACCAATCCTCATCGTCTTTAATTTAATCTTTGCCTTTAAAAACTCTTCAGATTTCTCAGCATCATCAAATGATTCATTCAACATTCTGGATGCCAACATCGCAAATTTTGATTTTGCGTCCGATTTTAGATTGAATCGACTTTTCAAGGAATCGACACTCATCCCTTTGAATTCATCCATTTTCTTGACTATCCATTCCTCTAAGCGTAATCCGGATAAACTGCCAACCATTCTTTTATACGTAGTGACCTCGTTAAAAATGTACTGATTCAATATCGCAGTCATATAAGATCCCTTTAAAGAAAAGGCTCTCTGCATTGCTAGCTCGTCTGAATATGGTTGCACGCGTAAACTTTTACTATTCGCACCTTTTGTACATGCCCCTAGATAACTCGTATCTCCCTCCGAGAGAAGGTGAGCTTCGCCCGATTTGATTTTCTCGACGATATACTCCCAATCCGCCTTTATGATTTCCAAATCCTCTTTCGGGAATTGGAACAACTGTGCATGTGTGATTGGATAATCTAATCGTTCCAACTCTTCTTCCCAAAGATAATTAACCAGTAATAATAACTTGTTCTTATAATAAAAACTACTTTGATCAAACTCTTCTTTCACCACATCCTGATAGTTGATGATGTTCAAGACAAGACGTTCTTTAGCTGAAAACTTCTTCCCTCTTTTCAATGCTTTATAGGGAGTAACCTTCAATTCGACGCCTGCGTCTTCAAAATCAGGAGCAGCATTGGAATTCGGTTTATATCCGAAATAATGTTCTTCCAGCAAGGTACCTAAATTCCCTCTTGATGCTTTGTTCTCGACAGCTTCAGGCATCACTTCCCGGAAACTTTTCCCTACCAGCCCTTTGGCATAACGTTCGATGTCTTCAGGGTTACTTGTATCGTATTTATACTCACTCATCTAAAGGCCTCCTGATTGAAAAATGTACTAATAAATTACATTTTACCTCCAACAAGTCTTTATTGCTTGGTTAAACTATTGAAATTCACGTACTCCGTATCATTCAAATCAATCACAAGGATTTCCGAAATCAATATCTTTCTCAAGAAATTCTTCCACTTCACTTTCAGCGTCTATACCATGATGCTCAGACAATTCAGTATGGGTTTTTATGATTTCTTCAATGACGCGATCAAAATCCTTATTCACCTCATGTTCCCAGAATCTCAATATCGTCCATTCTTCACACAGATAATGCTCAGTCTGTTCTTTATCTCGTTCACGATTACGTTTGATCTTATTTCTCCAAAATTCTATATTCGTCTTAGGTTCTTTGTAGTGAGTCGGACATCCGTGCCAAAAACAAGAATCTAAAAAAATCACTAACTTGATGCTAGGGAATGCAATATCAGGTGTTCCCAATAGTTTTCTATAATTCTTTCGGTATCTCAACCCTCGATGCCATAGTTCTTTTCTCACCTTTACTTCCATCTTCGTATCCTTGCCATGCACCTTACTCAGATTCTTATTTTTGGTCACCATTCCATCCACCTTCCCAAACTTAGCTTTTAACATCTTTTCCCGTTCAAGTAGAGTTTGGAAACAAAAAAGATACTCTTGATGTGCATCAAGAGTATCTTACGTATCAATTATTCAAAAACAACTTTTCTTGGAGAGGAATTTCTTCAACATGTTTGATTTCAAGTTGCTCGATTCTTTTTCCCATTCGCTCAATCAAGCCGACTACCAAAGCATTACCCATACAGAAATAACGCATACGATCACTCATCGTGTTCGTCCAATTATCAGGAAAACCATTCAGACGCTCACATTCAAGAGGTGTCAAGAAGCGTCTTCTTCCATCCACTTCAACGACATGAGAACTTCGATTCGTTGTTCCTTCACTAGTCAACATCGTCCGTCCAGGTTTGTCCAAGTCGTCAATTTCCGACATGCCTCCCTCTGAATAGATATACTTATGTCCATCGACCGAGGTTCTTTCGATTTTTTTAGCACCGCGCAAGAAGTTGAATTTTTCGATTGCACTCTCACTAAGATAAAACTTATCAGGTACCGTCTCTTCTGGTTGTAGAATGTCTCTCAGTAGAACCGGCTTCTCGAAAACAGGCTCAGTATGAATTGAATAGAAGTTCCCATCATGCATGTATCCAGAATTGTAGAAGGAAGCAGAAAAACTATCTGATATTTCTACGATGTCATCAGGTAACTTCCCAATTAACTTTCTATTTTTGATTACTTCATGTTTGACCGGAAACACGGGGCTAAAGAACCCTTTTTCAAACAGGATGTCTTCTGATTCGTACGATTCGAGTTCTTTAGAAAATCCAGTGTCATTTCTAGTTGCAAAGATGAATACACGTCTTCTTCGTTGAGCTTGCCCATATTCAGCCGCATTGATGACACGCCATTCCACCTTGTATCCTAAGTCACGGAAAGTAGCTAGCATGACTGCAAAATCACGTCCTCTTTGGCTTGCAGGTGACTTTAAAAGACGATCAACATTCTCTAACAGAACATAACGCGGCGATGTCGCTTCAATCACACGTCTGATTTCCCAGAATAGAACACCCTTTTTCCCTTGAATCCCCTTTTCCCCAGAGAGACTTCTAGCCACAGAATAATCTTGACAAGGAAATCCTCCGACGACAAGTTTAGCGTCTAGATTTTTAAAGGATTCGTCACTGACCTTAGTAATATCTTCATTAGAATGAATGCCTTTATCAAAGTTCGAAGCATAGCAATCAAATGCATCCTGTGCTTTTTTTGATGGTTCCCATTGGTTTCCCCAGACGACATTAAAAAAATCAGGATTAGCTTTTTCTAGACCAACTCGAAATCCGCCTACACCGGCAAACAATTCGACTGTGTTCATTTTTCTATTTATATCCATAAATACGAACGTCCTTTCGTAGTACTAATTTAACTCATTATAGCAAAGAAAATATGGCTTGAACAGATCGAAATTATGAAATAACGCATAATCAACCCTATATTTCCGTAAGGTTTCTCAAAAGTATTTTCATACGTTAAGGAAAGACAAAACAAATTATCCACATGTGGATAACTCACGCTATGGTATAATAATTGAACTTATCCACAACTAGAAATGAGGAACTTATGTGCCACGTGAAATCTATCCCGTCGTCGTCAAAGCGACGGCCATCGAACAAATTAAAAATAGACAACCCCTTCTATATAAAGAGCTGTTCCAAAAGAGTAATCATTTAAAAGAAGCAGGCGCGTTGCTTCGATTGATTACAGAAGATAAAGAATACCTTGCGACCGGTTATTTTGGCAAGCAGGAAAAAGGACTCGGTTGGTTACTCTCAACCGATGAACTGCAAGACATCGATGATATCTTTTTCAAAGAAAAAATCGAGGTTGCCCTCGATCGTCGAAATGATTTTTTTGAGAACGATTTGATTGATACATTCCGGGTCTTTAATGGTTCCGGTGACGGCATCGGCGGATTGACCATCGATTGTTTTGATCACCATTACTTGATTACATTCGAGAACGAAGGCATCTACTCGTTTAAATCCGATATCGTCTCGGCGCTCGAGTCACTCATTCATTTTAAGAGCATTTACGAAAAACGAACGTTCCAAATCGACGGTCAACCCGTCAAAGGAGACGATTTCTTAGCCGGTGAACGCGGTGATTTCCCGGAAGTTTTACAAGAAAACGGCACACCGCTGTTGTACCATCTCGATGCCGGCATGCGGACAGGACTTGATATCCAGCAACGTGACCTCCGTTCCGTCGTTAAAGAGCACGCCATGGACCTTCGTGTCCTGAATCTGTTTTCTGACACCGGTACGCTAACAGCGGCCGCCCTACTCGGTGGTGCGACTGAAACAACCAGTGTCGATTTCTCGACGCGGAGCCGCAATAAAACAATCGAACAACTTGAACTGCATCAACTGGATCACGCGACACAGACAATTCTTGTGCAAGACGCATTTGACTATATCGATCAAGCCGACAAAAAAACACGCTTCGATTTCGTCATCGTCCATCCCCCGGCGCTCGTCAAAACACAGACACGTCATTTCCGAGCGGAAGTTGACTTACCCGCTTTGATTCAACAAACGATACATATGACGCATCGTGGCGGACTGTTGCTGATCACGACAGATTGTCCTTTATTCGATCAAGTCCGTTTTATGAAGATGGTCGATCAAGCGTTTAAAAAGTTACGTCAAACGTACGAAATCGTTTGGGAAAGTACTCCTTTGGACGATTTCCCGGAACACGCTTCATTAAAAGAAGTGGCTTCAAAAGCCGTCTTAATCCGTCGTAAATAAACACATAATTAACGATTCTGCTGATGAAAAAATCATCAGCAGAATTTTTTTGGAATGAAAAGGAAAAGTAAACTGAATAGCGAATCATTATTCTTAGGAAAAATTAGCTCTCATTTTAAGTAATGCTAATCTTTCCAAAATGTGACCGCTGATCAAAGGTTTGATAGGCAACATTCAACGCATCGATTTGGCGCGGCACGTGTTCTTCGATGACGAGATCGATGACTCCATCCGCGACGAGTTTTGCGACTTCTGCTAGATGCTCTTGTTGACGTAACATCTCTTTTTCTTTTCCTTTCAGCAAAGGAAGAGCAACAAACACAGCTTCAAGCGTCAACGCCTTACTGTGCATCGGTGTCAAATCTTGTGTCGTCCGCGTTGCGATGGAAATAATTTTTCCACGTTCTTTCGCAAGGATGAACGACTCTTGCAGATGATCCCCGCCGACGGTATCAATGATGACATCAAATCCATCATGACCGAGACGTGTCAGCAATTTCTCGGCGGATTCCTCCCGGTACCGGTGCGGACGAATGCCATGGTCTTCTAACCACCTCGCTTTTTCATCGTTCGAAGCGCTCGCTGTCACGTCACACCCGTAATGTTTAGCCAGTTGTCCGACAAGATGTCCAACTCCACCCGTTCCACCTGCTACATATACTCGCATCCCCGACTGGACGGTTGCCCGTTCTTTCAGTACTTCCATCGCGGTCAGGCTGATGACCGGCAGGCAACCTGCTGCGGCAATGTCCAGATTGTCCGGTCTGTGTACGGCCATCTGTTCCGGAACCAACATCTGTTCCGCGAGTGCCCCCGATCGGTTTCCGAGTCCACCACCAAAGGCAATGACATGATCGCCGACGGAAAAAGACGTCACACTCTCCCCGATTTCAATGATTGTCCCCGTAACATCGCCCTGGAGAATTCCAGTTGGCGGAGCTGCTGCCACATGACCAAAAAACATTTTTGTGTCCAGTGGATTTAGGCTTGTACCCTCCACATTAATCTTCAAATCGTAGTTCCCCGTTTGATTGAGTGTGACGTCTTTTTCTGTTAACGTAGCGTCTTTTCCGTACTGTTCGACGACATAAGCTTTCATAAAAAAATCCCCCTTTTTTTCAAATCAGTTTATCCTGTTTCAGAATACTCTAACATTCGTACTTCATGCTATGATGAAGCTACCTTAACTCAGAAAGGACGTTTTCCCTTTGAAACATGATTTAATTCGTCGTTTGACTACATATGCGAAAATCGATACCCAGTCTGACTACGCCAGTACGACCGTCCCGACTACAGACGGACAATGGACGCTCGCCCGCCTCCTTGTTGACGAACTGAAGGAAATTGGCATGAGTGATGTGACCGTCGATGAAAATGGATATGTCATGGCGACTCTTCCTGCAAATACTGATGCTGATATTCCGACGATCGGATTTTTAGCACACCTGGATACGGCAACTGATTTTACGGGGACAAACGTCCATCCGCAAATCATTGAAGACTATGATGGAGAAGATTTGGTGCTCAATGCAACGCTTCCTGTCATCCTATCACCAAAGGATTTTCCTGCACTTAAAAACTACGTCGGGCATACGTTGATGACAACAGATGGCACGACATTGCTCGGTGCTGATAATAAGGCCGGTATCGCCGAAATCATGACCGCGATGCATCACCTCATCACCCATCCGGAAATCAAACACGGCCGAATCCGTGTTGCCTTCACACCAGACGAAGAAATCGGACGTGGTCCGCATCATTTCGACGTCGCAGCATTTGATGCCAAGTTCGCCTATACGGTCGACGGTGGTCCGCTCGGCGAACTCGAATATGAAAGTTTTAACGCCGCTGCGGCCGAAATCGTCTTCCACGGAACAAACGTCCATCCGGGTACAGCGAAAGATAAGATGGTCAATTCACAAAAACATGCGATGGCTTTCCAAAACCGGTTACCGGGTGATGAAGCACCTGAATTCACAGATGGTTTCGAAGGATTCTATCATTTAATTTCGTTTGAAGGATCGGTCGAAAAAACGACTGTCCAGTACATCATCCGTGATTTCGACCGCGCGAAGTTCGAAGCCCGCAAACACTTCCTGACGGCCTTAGTCGAAGAATGGAACAAGAAATATGGAGCGGGAAGCGTCGAGCTGGAGCTAAACGACCAATACTACAACATGCGTGAAAAAATCGAACCACACATGGAAATCGTGGATATCGCCCATGCGGCGATGGAATCGCGTAGCGTCACACCACTCATTAAACCAATCCGTGGCGGGACGGACGGCTCGCAACTGTCGTACATGGGACTTCCGACACCAAATATCTTTACAGGTGGCGAAAACTACCACGGGAAGTTTGAGTTCATCTCTGTCGACAATATGGTTAAAGCAACGGAAGTCGTTGTGGCAATTGCTGAACGATTCGCTACGTCATCTAAATAAGATCACTCAACAAAAGCAGATTCTCGATGTGAGAATCTGCTTTTTTTTCATGATGTGTGTTGCTGTTTCTTCAGACGATAAATATATCCAAGTAAGAAAACAATAATCCATGTTGAGGCAATCATTAATTCCTTGGACCATTCTCCAATGAAGGAATTCGGATTCTTTTCGATTTTTGGAATCTTCTCTTCCATTTGTCTTACTTGTTTTTCCGTTACCTTAAATTCATCATTCCATGTCCACGTCCGTTCTTTCTCTTCAACGTGAATCGCAACTTGATACGTACCTGCTTTTAAAATACCCATTGTTTCAATCGGCACTGTCATGTAGGTTGATGGTGCAAAACGAACGTCCATTTCTTTACGGACAACGACCTTTTTATTTTTGGTAACGACCGTTTCAAACTTCATCGGTTGCGTAATCGTCGGCGCTTGGTTTGCAAGCTTTACTAAAACATTCGGACGTGTCAGATACGATTTGGTTTGAATCCCTTCGTAGGTCAGCTTAGGCGAGAGATCTTTAATTTCAGAACGGACTTTTAATCCAATAACGTAAGCATGTCGATTTTGAATCCCAATCGTATCTTGTTTAGCTTCACTTGCCTTAAACTTTTTTTCGACCCGAATCCCTGCAAGGACCGTTCCAGTCAACTCATTTGGAATGTGCAGAGGCAAAGAAACCACTTTTGATTTCCCACTTTTGATGAAGGTCGATGTTGTAGCCGGTCGGACCATGTCCGTTAATGAAACAGGCGCAAGAGCGAGCGGTTTTTTTTGCTCATAGACGATTAATCCGTTCCCATTCGTCGTCGCATTTCGAACGGATGTTAAAAACGTTTGATCGTCCGACCCATGATTATAAATCCGAACACGGACATTCGTCTTTTGTTCTGCTGCCATTCGTAAGTCAAAGTATGTCACATCCGAATCGACTTGAAATTCGTTTGGTATCGCTTCGATTGAAAAATTGACAGGTTCATCTGCTTTGACGACAGATGGACTACCTGCGCTGAATAACAGATAAAACGTAATGGCAAGACTAGTGATACCCCATTTTTTCATCTCTACTCCCCCTTGATTCCGAATCAATTCACGACGTCAGAGAGGACCCACTCAAGAGTAGCCGTGTGTGTTCCTTCAACTTGTGTATTGATTGGAACATCTAACGAAATACGGGTATTCGGGGCTTGTCCTATCAGGTCTCCCGGCCAGTAAACGAGCCAGGTTGAGAACGTACCGGCAGCCGATGATAAAATCGATGTACCGTCTGCTGCGCCTGCTTCTAATACAACGTCTTGAGTCGTCGGTGCTGGAACACCAATCAAGTCAATCGCTGATTTCACAATCCCGTTTTTGATGGATAGTTTTGCTCCTATTAATGACTCATCAGATGTTTGTGAGTTTGTAAAATTGCCCAGCTTCACTTTCACATCCCACTTGGAACGAATTGCGCGTCGATCGGTTACTTGCAGGAACGGTTTTTTATCCAGTGCTTGATAGACGGCTGAATTGGTCGCACGTGATTCGTGCGAACCGAAATCAAAATTTGGTGCATAGTCAAGAGTAAGGGGACCCGTGTTTCCCGTCGGATTGTTTCCTCCATCGCCGGTAGGATCATAAGGTTTTGTTGGATCCGGAGTTTCCGGATCCACGATAACGGGTGCTGTATTTGTCGTAAAGGTAATGGTCGCCTTTGAGTTTCCTGTCGACGTCGTAGCAGCGAATGCGGAAGTCGTTCCAAGCAATAAAGCCGTACTCATCAATACCGAGGTTGCAACAAACCGTTTTTTCATCTAAATTTCCTCCTCCTTGTTAAGGCGCATTGACTAAACTCCATTGAATATCTGCACTATACGTTGAAGGTGTAGCGTATTTTCCTGTCAGATCTAAAATGACCCCTTCCTCTTTAGCATAGATGAGTGGTGCTTGACTTTGGTTGCCTGTCATTTGTCCGGTCGCGACTTCAATCTCTGCCGCTTGAAGCAGCTGCTTTTTCGTCGCCGTCTTGAAATACAAGACATTTTTAAGGACATCCCCTTCCGTGCTGGTCAATGGACGGGTCAGACTGGCTTGTAACCGCCAGTTATATCCTGGTGCATTTTCATGCGCGATTGAAATCGTCATTGATTCAAGTCGCGAAATGACAGTTTCCCGTCCCGTTAACTCATAACTTCCAAAATCGAGCGTCGACGGAACAGTCAGACTGAACGTCGGGCCGATTCCGAGTGTCGCCGTTGCGGTATTGCCACTTAATACATTTAAATCAATCAAACCGTCGACTAAAGCACTTTTGAAGGTATAGGTTTTATCTAGACCAACCGGTAGTTGCCCGACTTTAAAAGATAATATGAAACGATCATTACTTAGTAAAGATAGTTTTAGTAAGGAACTGACATCGGCGTAAATTTGATTATTGGTTCGGTCGATTACCGGTACCACATCGACCGTTCGTGTTCCGATTCCTAACAATCCGCTATATCGATACTGGAGTTGAACTGAATTCGCTTCAATGCTCTGCATCACCTCGGGTGGCAACCGAAAGGTGATATAGCCACTCGATAAGTTAGCGTTCAGTAAGCTCGAAACATCATTGACGAGTTGAATCGTTTTCGTAGTGGCATTATACGTAACACTCAAGCTGGAATTTCCGAGCACAGCGATACCAGCAAGACGAGGGGTTACCGCTTGTCGCTTTGCTACTGGCTCTTTTTTTGTTGCTTTAGGTACCGGCAGTTCTTCCGGCGAGGTTTCCTTTTTTTCTACAGGAGAATCCTTCTGTTGTTCATTCGATTTTTCTTCTGTTGATGAAGGTGGAGCGATTGGAGATTCTTCCTCTTCAGAAAGAGGAGAATCAGAATTTTCGGAATCAGAGTTTGCTGGAGTATCGTCCTCGGATGCTGGTATATCTGGAGGCATCGGGTTTTCAGTCCCGGATGTGGATGGTTCTGGGGTCGTCGGGGTGTCGCTCTCAGGTGTGGGTGAAGTCACGGACTCGTCCTTCTCTGGATATGCTGGTGAGATTACTTCTTCATTTGGTTCCTCTTGTTCTTCCGGAGATGTCTTGTCCGGAACGGCTGTTTCATCTTCTTGATCCGCCTCTTTTAATTCTGCTTCTTCCAGTACTACTTCGCATGCTTTCAGTTTTTCTAAAAGAAGAGGATTATCAGACGCGTCCGTCTCCTTTTCCATTTCTTCTAAGAAGTTTTTGCACAGTTCAACCGTTAATGGTTCTTCTGACTCAGTCTGATTCGTGACAGCTCGGCTCGAATTCACAGGTAAAAGTAATGAACAGAGAAAAATCATGAGGATGATGAGATTCGGGGAACGATTTCTATACATATATCTTTTTCCCTCCCATTGACCTATTTCAATAGACCTAGTACATAGTATCGTTTATTTCCTTCAAAACAGGCTCATCACCATAAGGTGTGGTTGACACATAAAATCCATCGGATTTTAAATCGAACATAGAAAAAAAGCGAAAACCCCGGTATCGTAA